>JAFYQY010000174.1 GCA_017559685.1 Alistipes sp. | reverse complement strand
TTGTATATGGGGGCTTATTGTGCAAGCCCAAAGCCCCATATACAAAATAACAGATGCCGTCCTTTCGGACGGCATCATCGTTGCCTCTTTTGCTCTTTGAGCTGTTGACGAGGCTTGAACTCGTGACCTCTTCCTTACCAAGGAAGTGCTCTACCACTGAGCTACAACAGCATTGTTGCGTTAAAAGCAGGGCAAAAGTACAACTTTTTTTTTATATCTGCAAACTTTTTTCGTAACAAATTGTGTATTTTATCCTTCAGCACCCCACATCGGCAGATATTTTGCTACAAAACCCCTCTATTAAACCTGCTCAAAATGGCTATTTCAAAGACTACATCTGCCCACATCTCGCTCCTATTTTGTAACATCGTATGGGCGTGCGACTACCCCTTCTACAACCTTGTACTCGGGCGATACATCTCGCCCCTGGCGATGGTCTCGGCCTCGTTGGTTATCGCTGCCCTATGGTCACTCCTCCCGCTACTATGGGAGAAGGCAGAGCGAGTTGAGCCCACAGATCGTCTCAAGATTGTCGGTGCAGCAATGCTCATAGGCGTGGCTCGAAAACTCTGTATGATGTTCGGTCTTGCGCAGACCTCGCCTATCGACGGCTCGATAATCAGCACCTCGACACCTCTTATCGTGCTTTTTCTCTCGGTAATAGTCGGTATAGAGCGTCTGACGAAAATGAAAATTCTCGGCCTGCTGATGGGTATGGCGGGTGCGATTGCGATAATCGTATCGAGCAATATCGGCTCGCACACGCAGTCGAACGTCGTGGGCAACCTTCTCATCCTTGACTCAGCTTGTGTCTCGGCGGCCTATATGGTGTGGTTTAAGCGGCTGGTCGGCAAATACCGAGTCACTACCCTACTGCGGTGGATATACTGCTCGTCGGCGATTGTTATGTTGCCCATCGGAGCGCACGACATCCTCACCACCGACCTCTCGACAATGGATACAGGAATCGTCTTGGCGTCGCTCTTTGTGCTTATTGTGCCGACCTATCTGCCAAACTTATTGCTGAACTACTCGCTTAGGGTTATTGCACCGACAACGACGAGCATATACTCCTACATCCAACCCGTTGTGGCGATTATCCTGGCGGTGGCTATGGGATTGGACAAACCGCACCTCGATACGCTATTCTTCGCCGTTATCATCTTTATTGGAGTCGGCTTAGTGGTGAATGATAATAAAAAGCAGAATTAGAGAACTAATAGGCGAGGAAATTTTGCGCCAAACGAAAAAGCGAGTCCGCAGCATACTTAACGTATGTGAGGAACTCGCTTATTGAAGTGTGGTGCTAAATTTACCGCCTATTTGCAACTATTTCTTTGCAGGGAAGGTAAGAGTGTTATGCACCGAACCATCGAGATTCTTTATCTCAAGAGTGAGAGCATCTTTGTCAGCCTTAGCATCAACAAACTTATCTGCTCCGATTACGAGTGTCGGGAATGTGCGGTGGTGAACACCCTCCTTGTAAATTCTGTAATTGTGGAGGTGACCAGAGAGCATAATGTTGAAGCCCTTATCCTCGCAACGCTGCGAAAGGTGTTTCCAAGCGTGACGGCCACCGTGCCAAGAGTTTTCGTTAAGCGGAATGTGCGAAATAATAACTCGATAGGTTGCAGTCTTAAACTCCTCGCTCTCGAACACTGACTCCAACCACTTGCCCTGAGCCTCACGATAGAGGTCGAAGGCTGCTGTGCCGTAGTACTCGATGTCGCTATCTGGCTTATCCTCGCCACCATCAATTGCAAGGAAGAATACTGGGCCGTGACGGAATGCGAAGTATGGCATATTTGTCCAAGTTGGATAGTAATCCAAGAAATGAACTGCGTGATTGCCACGAGCATCGTGATTACCACGAACATAGTAGAACTGAGTATTGTAGTGCTCAAAGGTATTTTGAATCTTGCTGAACAACTTGTCGAAGTGGCTCTTCTCGTTCGAGAAAGTGGTTACCATATCGCCATCGAACACCACGAAATCCTTATCCTTGATACGATCCAAGGTATAGAGTTCCTCGAAGCGGGTAGGATTGTAGTGAGTATCAGCTGTTACCATAAATGAGATAGCCTCCTTATTGCGGTTATTGGTGCGAAAAGCGAATTTATGACCCTGAGAATTTACCGCCAACGAGATAGGCTTCGACAACTTGCCGCTCTTATCCTCCTGCTGCGAGAAGACCTCGTACTCGTAGAGAGTTCCTTCCTTCAAACCCTTAACAGGCACACGGTGAATTCGACGATAGTACTTCAAACCGATATTGCTCTCGATGAAGGTCTCAGCCTTTTTCTCGCCCTCAGCCTTAATCTCTACCCAGCCGTAGGTATCCTTATCGGTAACCCATACGATATAGGCAGAATCTTCGGTAATAGCCTGAACATAAGGGCCATAGAGAATCTCTGCTGCTCGTGTAGCGAATACTGCACAAAGCGCAAAACAAAGAATAGTTAGTTTTTTCATAGTAGTTTTATTTTAGTTTGTTTCGTTTATCTACTTC
>JAFYQY010000173.1 GCA_017559685.1 Alistipes sp. | reverse complement strand
TTCCTCCGAGCATTAAGGGGGCAAAGCCAAATATCCTCTCCCAAAATCGAAAATGTATAAAAGGTAAAAAGTATGAAAGTTTTAGTCGTTGGCTCGGGAGGTCGTGAGCACGCTATTGTCGATGCGTTGTTCCGTTCGCCGAGCGTAGATAAGATATACTGCGCACCTGGAAATGCGGGTATAGCCCTTCAGGCCGAGTGCGTAGCGATTAAGGATACCGACGTCGAGGGATTGAAGCAGTTTGCTGTGGAGAGTGGCGTAGACCTTACCGTAGTAGGCCCTGAGGCGGCTTTGGCTGTGGGTATTGCCGACGAGTTCCGCAAGGCTGGCTTGCCAATCTTTGGTCATACAAAGGCTGCGGCTCGCATCGAGTCGAGCAAGGAGTTTGCCAAGGAGTTGATGGCGAAGTACGATATCCCAACCGCAGGATATAAGGCGTTCGACAACTACGACGAGGCTGTAGCTTACGTCGAGGCTCGACCATTGCCAGCGGTGTTGAAGTACGATGGTTTGGCAGCAGGTAAGGGCGTGGTTATTGCCGAGACTATGGATGAAGCTCGTGAGGCGTTGCGTGATATGCTCTTGGATGACCGCTTTGGCAAGGGACGAGTAGTTGTAGAGGATTTCTTGACAGGTCCCGAGTTCTCGTTGATGTGCTTCGTCGAGGGCGAGAATGTCTACCCTATGCCTGTGGCGCAGGATCACAAGCGTGCTTTTGACGGCGATAAAGGCCCTAATACGGGCGGTATGGGTGCTTATACCTCGTTGCCGTTCATTACCGAGGAGGACCTCGAATTTGCTATGGAGAAGGTTATGCGTCCTACTGCAAAGGCGATGGTTGCCGAGGGTTGTCCATTGACAGGTGTGTTGTATGGTGGTTTGATGAAAACCCCTGACGGAGTGAAGGTTATCGAGTTTAACGCTCGCTTTGGCGACCCCGAGACTGAGGTTGTGTTGCCGTTGATCGACAGCGATATCGCAAATGTTTTCGAGGCTGTTGCTAAGGGCGCCGAGCCTGCTGAGATCGTGTGGAGTAAGGATGTTACCCTTGGCATTGTTCTCGCATCGAAGGGTTATCCTGGCGACTACGCAAAGGGTTTTGCTATTCGTGGCACCGAGAAGGTTGATGGCACCGTATTCCATATGGGTACAGCCGTTAAGGATGGCGAGTTGGTAACCGCAGGTGGTCGTGTATTGTTCGTTGTGGCTAAGGGCGCTACCCTTGCCGACGCACACAAGAAGGCAAACGAGGAGGTTTCAAAAATTGAGTGTGAGAACCTCTTCCACCGTACAGATATCGGCCACAAAGCATTCAAATAGATTATGGGAAATATTATTGACGGAAAGCAGCTCTCGTTGCGCCTCAAGGGCGAGATGGCCGAGGAGGTTAAGGCGTTGGCTGCGAAGTATGGTCGAGTGCCATCGTTGGCGGTAATTCTCGTTGGTGAGAACCCTGCAAGCCAATCTTACGTTCGTGGCAAGATTAAGGCTGCCGAGGAGGTAGGTATCAAGAGTGAACTTATCACTATGCCAGCCGATATCTCGGAGGAGGCTCTCTTGGCTGAGATTGATCGCTTGAACGCAGACAAGGAGACCGACGGTGTGTTGGTGCAGTTGCCATTGCCAAAACATATTGACGAGGAGCGTGTTATTGACGCTATCGCTCTCGAGAAGGATGTGGATGGCTTCCACCCCGACAATGTGGCTAATTTGTGGCTCGGAAAGCCTTGTATCGTGCCTTGTACCCCAAAGGGTATTATGCAGATGATTGCCGAGTGTGGCTTCTCTGTAGCGGGCAAGAAGGCTGTTGTGGTGGGTCGTAGCAATATCGTAGGCAAGCCTATTGCGAAGTTGTTGCTCGACGCAAATGCAACAGTCACTATCGCTCACTCACGCACTGCCGATTTGGGTGCAGTATGCCGTGAGGCTGATATCTTGGTGGCTGCGGTAGGTCGCAAGCATATCATCACTGCCGATATGGTAAAACCTGGCGCAGTGGTTATCGACGTAGGCGTAAATCGTGATTCCGAGACAGGTAAGTTGTGCGGCGATGTTGCTACTGCCGAGGCGAAGGAGGTGGCTTCGTTTATCACTCCAGTGCCTGGTGGCGTAGGCCCTATGACCATTACGATGTTGATGAAAAACACCATCGAGTGTTACTTAAACCGAATTGTTAAATAAATTACATAAACCGCTATGATTGAAAGATATAGTAGAAAGGTAATGCGTGATGTTTGGACTGAGCAGAACAAATTTAACGCATATCTCAAAGTTGAGATTCTCGCTTCGGAGGCTTGGAGCGAGTTGGGCGTAGTGCCAAAGGAGGATGTTCAGAAGTTATGGGATAAGGCGTCGTTTTCGATTGACCGTATCAAGGAGATCGAGGAGCAGACTCGTCACGATGTTGTGGCGTTTACTCGTGCCGTATCGGAGACTCTTGGTGAGGAGCGCAAGTGGGTACACTACGGTTTGACCTCTACCGACGTTGTAGATACCGCAAACGGATATTTGCTCCGTCAGGCAAACGAGATTTTGGAGAAGGACTTGGAGGAGTTCTTGGCCGTTTTGAAGCGTCGTGCTTTGGAGTTCCGCAATACCCCTTGCATCGGTCGTACTCACGGTATCCACGCCGACATCACCTGCTTCGGTTTGAAGTGGGCTTTGTGGTACGAGGAGATGAAGCGTAACATCGAGCGCTTCCGTACTGCAGCTCGTGGCGTAGAGGTAGGTAAGATGAGTGGCGCTGTGGGCAACTTCGCTAACATTCCGCCTATGATTCAGGACTATGTTTGCGAGAAGTTGGGCATTGATA
>JAFYQY010000172.1 GCA_017559685.1 Alistipes sp. | reverse complement strand
TTCTCGATGCTCTTTGGCTTGAGTTTCTTCATCCAGCACGACAACCAGGCGCAGCAGGGCAAGGATTTTAGAATGCGCTTCGTTTGGCGTATGGTATTGTTGTTCCTTTGGGGAATCTTCGACTTGTTATTCTATAATGGCGACATCCTCACCGTATATGCGGCGTGCGGTCTCTTGGTAATACCGTTTATCCGTGCCAACAACAAGGTGTTGATTGCAGCGATGATCCTCTTCGCTTTGCAACCAATCGAGTTGTATTATATTATAATGGGACTTATCGACCCTGCTACCGAGTCGCTTAATCTCGGTTCGAGCGCATTGTTTAAGTCGATTTTGCCGTCACAGATGGAGGGAAATATCGTTGATGTGGCTATCGCAGACCTCCGCTACGGTTTTCTTGTGAACTTCACTTGGGCTATCGAGCACGGTCGTATGACGCAGACTATCTTCCTCTTCTTGCTCGGTATCTACCTCGGTCGCAAGCGTTTGTTCTACGATGAGGGCAATAACGTCGAGACTTGGAAGAAGATTCTTATCGGCTCGTTGTGCGCATTTGTGGTGCTCTACCCTCTCTACGACGCTGTGGCTGACGTGATTGCAAGCATTCCAAAGGCGGATAGAACTTGCGTTCACAAGAGCTTGAAGGTTATGCTCAATATGTGGAAGAATATGTCGATGATGTTCAGCTATGTGTCAATCATAGTGTTGCTCTACTATCGCACATCGGCACGCAACTTCTTATTGAAAATCGCTCCGTATGGCAAGATGAGTCTTACGAACTACCTTTCACAGTCGATTATCGGTGGTTTCGTATTCTACAATTGGGGACTCGGAATGTTCCGCTATTCGGGTCACACCTCGAGTCTCTTGCTGGGTGTGCTCTGCATAGCATTGCAGTATATGTTTTGCCGTTGGTGGTTGAAGAATCACTCGCACGGCCCATTCGAAATGGTTTGGCGCAAGCTAACCTGGATAGGTAAGAAATAGAAGAAAACCCCGAGCATTTGCTCGGGGTTTTTGTTATACTTGTTATGTATTTTTTACTCCTTTGCCACAGGATCGCAGGTGAGTCCGATGCCTAACTTCTTGAAAATCTTGTGGTCGACCTCGCTCAACATTACTGTGCAGTGTACCTGGCAACCGTTGAGTTTAGGAAGTTGGTCGAGCGCCTTGCGACAGTTGTCGTCGGTGATGCTCAACATCGAGAGCGCCACCAACACCTCGTCGGTGTGGAGACGTGGATTGTTGCCGTGCAAAAGACCCACTTTGGTCTTCTGGATAGGCTCAATCATATTCTCTGGTATCAACTTTACATCGTGCGGAATATTGGCCAAATGCTTGGCTGCATTGAGCAAGAGCGCTGCGCTTGGGCCTAAGAGTGCGCTTGTGCGAGCGGTAATGATGGTGCCATCCTGCAACTCGATAGCTGAACAAGGTACACCCTCACGATCTTTGCGCTCGTTGGCCGCAATTGTGGTTTTGCGATGTCCGGTAGTGAGCTTCGCCTGCTTCATAATAAGCGACAACTTGCTCACTTCGCTCTCGTTCTCGCCCTTGCGTGCAAGGTTGCAGAGTGCGTAGTAGTAACGACGAATAACTTCGTCCTTAGCCGCCTCACAGCACGCCTCCTCGTCGCTGAAGCAGAAACCAATCATATTCACACCCATATCGGTCGGCGACTTATATGGACTCTCGCCATAGATGGCCTCGAATAGCGTGTTCAAAACGGGGAATATCTCGATGTCACGATTGTAGCTTGATGCAACTGTTCCGTAAGCCTCAAGGTGGAATGGGTCAATCATATTCACATCGTTCAAGTCGGCTGTAGCAGCCTCGTAGGCGATGTTTATTGGGTGTTTGAGAGGTAAGTTCCATACAGGGAAGGTCTCAAACTTGGCGTATCCAGCCTTGATGTTGCGCTTGTTCTCGTGGTAGAGCTGGCTCAAACATACGGCCATCTTGCCACTTCCGGGGCCTGGTGCTGTCACGAAAACGAGTGGGCGTGAGGTCTCGACATAGTCGTTCTTGCCAAAACCCTCATCCGAGTCGATAAGAGCGACGTTGTGAGGATAGCCCTCAATAGTGTAGTGATAATACACCTTAATACCCTGTCTCTCAAGGCGCTTGCGATAGGCGTCGGCACTCGATTGACCGTTGTAGTGGGTGATGACTACACCACTCACGCAGAGTCCCAAACTCTCGAAGACACTTCGCAGACGCAAGACATCTTCGTTGTAGGTAATACCCAAATCGCCACGCATCTTATTCTTCTCGATATCCAATGCGCTGATTACGAGAATCATCTCGGCCTCATCCTTCAACTGCAAGAGCATCTGCAACTTACTGTCGGGTTGGAAACCAGGCAAAACACGACTTGCGTGGTGGTCGTCAAACAGCTTGCCACCGAACTCCAAGTAGAGTTTGTCGCCAAATTGGGCAATACGTTTCTTAATCTGCTCCGATTGAATCTTGAGATATTTCTCGTTGTCGAATCCCCTTTTCATAGTTACAGAGGTTATTTCTATTTCTTATCTGTGTTTGCTGAATCTGTATCCGCCTCGTCGAGAGCCTGCTTGAGAAGGCTGTTCAACTTCTGAGGGTCAATCTTCGACTTCACCTTGCCTCCCTTGATTATGCTTATAGCACCTGTCTCCTCCGATACAACCAAAACTACAGCATCGGTCATCTCGCTCAAGCCGATAGCGGCTCTGTGGCGTGTGCCATAGCTCTTTGGAACATTGCTCTGTGTAACAGGAAGGATGCACTTTGCTGCCACGATGCGGTTGTTGTCGATTACCACTGCGCCATCGTGTAGAGGAGAGTTCTTGAAGAAGAGGTTCTTAATAAGCGACATCGTAATCTTGGCGTCGATAGCGATACCACCCTCGATGATGAACTGAAGATCGTCCTTGCGGCGGAAAACAATCAATGCACCAACCTTCTCATCGCTCATATCTTTACAAGCCGATACGATTGGCGAGGTGTTGGTGTCGGTCTGCTTACGGTGTAGCGAGAGAAATTGGGTTATAAAGTCCAACTCCTTCTTACGCATACCGAGCGTAAAGAGAAAACGGCGTAATTCGGGCTGAAATATCACGAGCAAGGCGATCATTCCCACGCTGATAATCTGTCCGAGAATCGTCGAAAGAAGCTCCATATTGAGCGCCTTGACAATAACCCAAACGAGGTAGATTATCACAATGCCGACCATAATATATGGCGCATTTGTACCCTTCATCGCCTTGTAAACGATAAAGAGCAATCCTGCAACAAGCAGAATATCAAGAAAATCGATAAAGTTGACCGGAATGAAGCCCATAGACGGTAGTTTTCTCCTTAGGTCTTATTACTTCTTCTTTGTTGTCTTCTCGCTTGCGTACAACTCGTTAACCTTTGCGAGTACCTGCTCGGTGATGTTGAGCGACTCGTCGGCGTCGAGAAGTGCAGTCGAGTTTACGATGAGTTTGTACTTCTTGTCGGCGTTGATAGCCTTGATAGCACGCTGAATGAGGTCGTTTACACGGTTGTTGAGAACCATCTCCTCCTCCTGCAATGCAGGAACCTCCTTCTGAGCCTGCTGCTGCAATGCTGCAGCACGCTTCTGCAACTCCTGCTCCTTAGTCTGTGCATCACG
>JAFYQY010000171.1 GCA_017559685.1 Alistipes sp. | reverse complement strand
CGATGTTATTATCACTATAGCTAATAACCTTCGCAGATGCATAGCCGTTGCATACTACTTCAAAACTCTGCTCATCCTTGTAATAGTAGCGTGGAAGCACAAAGTTTGGGCAATTAATGGTAAAACTAGTAGTAGAGTCTTTCAAATATGCGGCATAGAATCCTCCTGATTTGTCTTCAGTAAAGCCAAGAGTCCACACATTGCTATCGTTAGTATTTACATTATAGGCCACCTTATTCTTAAGTTCTGGGTTAGCCTTAACGAACGATGCGTACATATTTTCGCACTTAGCGTAACAACCATCCTTAACAATAGACATAAGGTTCTCCTTAGAGCCAATCAACATAATGTAGTATGGACGGTTCTGCATCAGACAGTTATCGTACTTATTGTACTTTCTCAATGGATTAAGGCTCTCGAGATTCTCCTGGAAATTGTAATAATAGTGGCCATTAAAATCATTCAAGTACTGCAATACCACAACGTGGAGGTTATTATTATTGGCTGCTGTCATTGCTGTCTCGATATCAGACTTTAGGCCATCTAAATGATTCCAGTTGTTTTTCAGGTCTTTGCTTGATTTAATTGCTGGTACACCATACGAAAGTACCATATCAGACAATACTACCGAAACAGTAGAGTCCGAAGCATACTTTACGCCATCTTCAATAATATCCCTCAAATAAGACGATCCCTCTGTGAACACATTATCTGCAGTCAAATCTTTGCGAAACTTCTCAACATTAGGGTATAATTTATTACCACAAACAGCAGTAAAAACCTCTGGTTTATATTTCGACTCTACTCTATTGATAAGAGTCGTTACATTAGATTTGAAGTAGTTGTTTTTAGTAGTTCCTTCGACCTGCTTGAAGTCTACATAGCCCTTCATACTGACCGAAGGATCGCAGATAAGCTTAACACCCTTAATGTTTGCCTGGGCCGCTACCTCAATATTGGGAACCTCACCTTTAAAGGAATCACTAAATTGTGGTTGCTCACCGCCACCAATAATCACAGGACCAAAAATCGCAACAAGAGCCGCGACTCCCAGAATAATTAATAAAATCTTTTTCTTGTCCATAGTTATACTCTTTTTTTTAATTGTTACTCCTGAACCTTTACTCGCACCTTAGTCTCGGGTCTGTGTGAGCCTTCGAGATAGACTAAGGCATTCTCCATATCGATGATATCGCCAGTTGCAAAACCGAAGTCTACAAGCTGTGCGTTAAGGTCGATCTTCTCGCCAACCTTATCAAACAGGCGGACATTCTCCACCACAATACCAAGTTGTGAACAGAGCTCCTGAATGCGTGGACGATAGTCAGAGAAAACCTTAACATTATCCTTGGTAACGCCCTCAACAAGACGATTAGCAGCAGCCATCGACTCGTTCAACACCACCAAACCATCGATCATCTTCTGAAGGTATGATGTGAAGAAGTACTGGCAAGTCGACGACTTGAGATCCTCCTCTGAGTTTGACTTGTTGTAAGTAGCAAGTGTCGAACCTACCAACACCATATTACCCTTCTCAAGCATCTTCAACTCGGACATCAAAGTTGCCATATCAATCAACGACACGGTCTTCTCGTAGCGAGTGATATACCTCATCAAGTTGTATGGGTCCTCAACATTGAGGTCCAACATCTTCAATGCAGAGGTACGCACCTCGTTAGCAACGTCAACCATCTTACCCACAAGAGCTGCATACTCCTTTGCAAAAGGCACATCCGAGAGAATAGTGTTGTACTTGCCAAGTCGCTCGTTGAGGTTATCAATAGCGTTGTTAGCAGTCTCCAATGAGTTCTTGGTCATCTCGAGATCGCTCTTTGTTGTAGAGAGTTCAGTCTCGGTATTTCTAAGAGTTGTGTCGAGCTCTGCAATTCTCTCCTGCGTACGCTTGTTATCAGCATCGAACTGCTCCTTGAGGCTCTTGATATCCTCGGCAGACTGCTTCTTGATATCATCTATGTTGGTCTTGAGCTTAGTGATCTCTGCCTCAGCCTCCTTCTTGACCTCATCCTTGATGGTCTTAACCTTAGCCTCAGCCTCTGAAAGCTTGGTGTTTGCTGTAGCGAGCTTGTTATTCAAATTTGTCTTCTCATTCTCGAGGCTCTTTACAGATCCACGCAACGATGCAAGCTCACTCTCATAGCGTCGAACCTTCTCCTCGATGCTCTCCTGTTTCTGAGGCTGCTGGTTGTGCTTTTTATTACTCTTCTGCGACTGCTGAGGGTTGATTGGCTGCACAATATCTGTATTATCAACCTCTTCGGGCTCTGACTCATCGAGTTTCTTCTGCTTGTGGCGAATAAACAGAATGAAGGCAAGAACACCCCATAACAACACAGCTACACCGATACCTATGTAAATATATATAGAATAGTCTGGCTCTGGCTCATCTGGAGTAACTGGCTCCGGCTCTGGTTTAACTCCATAACCCTCGATCGCAGTAATATCGACAGTTTCAGAAGCACGATTCTCTGGAGCAAAACGGAGAACAGTTAGAGAGTCTGCAACAGGTATTACCAACTCTCCAGGGATAATAAACTCGCGATTGACAATCGCATTGCCTGCCTGGTTGATAACCATACAACGGATCTCTGCTGTATCATTATAGCTTACACGAATAGTATCGTAGTCGGCCGAGAAATGCAAACCGAGCGGAACATAGTCCAGGCTATTAGTTCTTTGGTAATGGTTAGCAAGGCCCAATGGATCAGTTGGCAATGTATCTCCGCTAATAATAACGTCACCTTTTCCCTTGGCAACTGTCTCCAACCACTCACCCTTAAAGTAGCGAATGGTATCGCCATTAATGACAACATCCTTATGCTCCTCTGTTCCAACATTCACTGGGCGGAACCATCTCTCTTGTGCTTGAGCTCCTATGATAGAGACAAGCATCAAAATATTAATTAATAGTAGTCTCATATTGTTTGTTTTTTTTGGTTTTACAACAATCTGCATTAGATACGAACAGGTCTCTTCTTGACCTCTCCGCTATCCTTAGCCTGGTAGAGTGTTACCTTCTCTTCACCCTTTGCAGCAGTCTCAACATTGGTATTGGTAGTAGCAAAGATATATGCTGGGCTATTATCATCGGTGATATCAAGACGCATAGCTCCATCAAGAGCCTGCTCGATCTTCTGAAGAGTCATAAGCTCAATCTCATAATCTACCTCACCGCAATCGTTAGCACCCATAGAGATGGTCTTGATAGCTGATGTAATCTGATTCTGGCGAACTCGAGCAATCAAACTAAACTTATGGCTCTGCTGACGATGCCAGATGTTATCGTAGTCAGCACCCATCATCTGCACAAAGCGAACATCACTAAGATTAGCATAGATTGGGCTCACAGCCTCACTTCTAAGCTTACCTCCATCGAAGTGAGTACCCGAAGTCAACAACGGAACAAAGGTCTCCTTAGCATTGCGAGCATCAATATAGCCAAGTGTTGTTGTGAGGATACTATGGTCAAGACGAATCTGCGAGTTGTACATACCAAACCAGCAAGCACCCTTAGCAACAGCTGTCTTAACCAACTCAGCATCCTCAATGCCATTAACCTTGAGACCATCCCACTCGTTAACAACATACTTGTAATTCATAATCTTTGTAAGAACACTACTCTTAACACGTGGATAGAGTACGCTTCGACCACTGAATATGAGTTCAAGGTTACGAGACTCATTTGCCGGAAGAGCCATAAGCAACTCCTCAATAGCATCACCCACCTGGCTAAGCACATACTTGTGCATAGTATTTTCTGCCTTGCTCTCCTCAACTCTCAAGTATGTACCAATCTCTGAGCTATACTCCTCGAGTTTGATACCACACGAATTAAACAGATTGGTAATATGACCATAGAATGTCTCAGGGTCCTGAATCTGCTTAACATCGAGACCCAACTTTCTATCGATAATCTCGAGTTTAATATTTCGCACAAATCCGAGAAGCTTCTCCTTATGAGTCTGCTGGTGCTTGAGCACAGCATCCTCAAATGTCTCAGTACCGCTGTAGGTGAGTTTCTCGCGAAGTGCACGCTGAACAGTTGGCAAACCGTAGATCATCTGAATCAAAGCAAAGTCGATATCATCACCACCGATTGTGTAACCAATCTTAGCAACAGTGGTAACATAGACTCTTACGACGTTGTTCTGGTTATCCAAATCGACCTTGAGCTTAAATGCTGTGATATTGATGGTCGCACCACCCATATCGTAGACAATAAAGATTCTGTCGTGCTGCAACGCACCGATACGCTGCCAATTCTCGCGAAGGTATGTCATAAACACAGCCTCAGACTCGTAGATGTAGTGCACCTCCTTGAATCTATTGGTACGATCGACAGAGTTAACCATATCCTGAATCTTATCGAGAGTGTAGCTATTTGGAACAGCAACAATTGCACGCTCCACTGCCAATCGCTGATTTTTGCCATCACCAACGACAAACTGAGCCTTAGCAACTCTATCTACATTTGGATTATTGAAGAGGTAGTCGTCAAAGTCATTGCAAAGACCCTTCACGATCAAGTGGGCGAGATCCTTACCAGAAATCTCCTTGATAGAGTCCTTAGCACCATCGCGAATGATGATCTTCTGAGCATTGCTATAACCGAGGAGCTTCTTGATAGACTGGAAGCAGTTGAAGTTACCCCACAAAATCAACGCTCTATTACCAAAATGGAAGTCTACGCCATCAACCAAATCCTCAACAACTGGGTTTGGAGCAGCAAGACGCTTAGAGTCGCGGTTGATACGAATCAATGATGGGAAGATATGACTATAGATGTTTGTACCACGCAAAGACTCCGCTGTATTCTCCGCTACAAAGAGGTCATTTGTGTCGGTTGGAGAACCTGCAACACCATAGGCAATACAAGAACCACTTGTACCTGGGTCAAAGGCTACCCACAAGTTACTATTCTCGAGTTTTGGTCGCACAATAAAGCTATAATCCTCAAATACGGTATTAGCACCATTCTGCAACACCATATACTCCTCACCCTTAGGCGTGATACGCTTAACACGCACAGAGACTCTCATCTTAAGAATGTTGTCCTCGTCGAAATTAGGCATATCGCCCTGGGCATTAATAGCATCGAAATAGGCAACAACATTGAAGTT
>JAFYQY010000170.1 GCA_017559685.1 Alistipes sp. | reverse complement strand
TGTTCTGCTGCTTCGAGATGTCGACCTTAGCCTTCTCCAGGCGCTTGCGGTGACGCTTGCCACCTGCAACCATACCCGAAACATCCATTGTGCCGAGAATCTGCGGGCCTGCAAGGGTAGGGGCCTCGGTAGCACGGAATACGTTGCTCTGCTTAGGCTCCTCCTTAGGCTCCTCTACAACCTTTGGCTCAACCTTTGGCTGTGGCGCAGGCTTAACCTCCTCCTTAACCTCAGGCTTAGGCTCAACCTTCGGTGCCTCAACCTTAACCTCTGCCTTCGGAGTCTCTACCTTTGGCTGTGGTGCAGGCTCAGCCTTCTTCTTTGGCTCGAGATCAATCTTACCGAGTACCTTAGGCTGTACGATCTCCTCCTTAACCTCGATTGTGCGCTTCTCCTCCTTTGGTTGTGGAGCAGGTGTAGGCTCGATGCTTACAGAGGACTTCTTATTCATCTTCTCACGAACCGAGTCCAACTCATTGCCGTTCGGACGATTCTTGCCATACTCCTTCTCCAAAACTGCGTAGGTGTCGGCATCGATCTGTGTGTTCGGCGACGAGTCAATCTCAATGCCCTTACGGTGCAAGAAGTCGGTAATCGTGTTCAAACCCACATTAAACTCCTTCGCAACTCGTATCAAGCGTAATTTCTTATCGTTTCCCATTATCTATTTTTTCTTTACTTATTCAACAATTATTTGGGGCTATTCGCTTTTAGCCATTAGCCATTGGCTTTTTCGGGGATATTACTCCTCGAACTCAGCCTTCAAGATCTCGATGATCTTCTCGGCCTGCTCAATCTCGAGGTCGGCACGCTTAGCCAACACCTCTGCGCTCATCTCGAGAACGCTCTTTGCGGTGTCGCAACCCATATTGTGGAGCGTGTCGATAATCCAACCCTCGATCTCGTCTGCGAACTCGGTGAGTGCAACATCCTCCTCGTCCAACTCACGGAATACGTCGATATCGAAACCTGTGAGAAGCTTTGCAAGACGAATGTTGAGACCGCCCTTACCGATAGCCAACGATACCTGGTCTGGCTGGAGATATACCTGTGCGGTATTCTTCTCCTCGTCGATGTTGATCGACGAAACCTTTGCAGGTGCCAATGCACGCTGAATAAGCAACGATGTATTCGAAGTGTACTGAATAACATCGATATTCTCGTTACGCAACTCCTTTACGATAGTGAAGATACGAGCACCCTTCACACCTACGCAAGCGCCTACAGGGTCTACACGGTCGTCGTACGACTCAACTGCAACCTTTGCACGCTCACCTGGGATACGAGCAATCTTTTTGATGGTAATCAAACCGTCCGAAATCTCAGGTACCTCCTGCTCAAACAACTTCTCGAGGAAGAGATTGACGGTACGAGAGAGGATGATGCGTGGCTTGTTGTTTACCATCTCTACGCTCTTGATGATAGCCTTGATGGTGTCGCCCTTGCGGTAGAAGTCGTTAGGAATCTGCTCGCTCTTTGGCATTACCAACTCGTTATCGTCCTCGTCGAGGATGAGCATATCACGCTTCCAAACCTGGTAAACCTCGCCTGAGATCAACTCGCCAACCTTCGATGTGTAGTCATCGTAAACGCCAGCGTTCTCGAGGTCGAAGATGCGTGATGCAAGATTCTGACGCAACGACAATACAGCACGACGGCCGAATGCCGAGAATGGAACCTCGTCGGTGTACTCATCGCCCACCTCGTACGAGTCGTCGATCTTCAACATATCAGAGAGCGAGATCTGCGATGCCTCGTCGGTGAAATCCTCGTCGGCAACAACCTCACGGGTGCGCCAAATCTCGAGGTCACCCTTGTCGTCGTTGATGATGATGTCGAAATTCTCGTCGGTGCCGTACTGCTTCTGCAATGCGTGGCGGAATACATCCTCCAATACACCAATCATAGTTGTTTTGTCGATGTTCTTCAACTCCTTGAACTCGGCAAAATTGCTGATAAGATTAAGATTGTTCATTGTCTTTGTGTTTTTATATATTTTGTTTGTGAATTTTCAAAAGCATTAGCCATTATTTGCATTTGACTACTTGTAGTCAAGATACTCCTTCGTCCACTTGATATCGTCGAACGAGTAGGTGTGAGTGGTGCGCTGCAACTGCTTTTTCTTCTTGCCCTCAACCACTACGGCCTCCTCATAAGAGATTGTAACAGCCTCCTCGGTTACGTCGTCGAGAGTTGCGAGAATCTTCACGCCGCTCTTGAGTAATACCTCTACCGAGCTGCCAACCAACTTCTTGTATTGACGCACCAACTTCAAAGGCTCGCCGATACCTGCCGAAGCGACTGTGAGCGAGTAGTCCTCCTCGTCACGGTTGAACGCATCGCCGATAGCGTGGTTAATCATTGCGCACGCATCGATCGAAACACGGGTGTCGCTGTCTAATGTGAGGTCGATAGTATTGTCCGGAGTGATTGTGCAATCCACCACGAACATATCAGTGCCCTCCAAAGCCTTCTCGGCAACTGCTGTTATCTCCTTGATATCCATATTGTTATATATTGTTTGATTACCTATTTTATCTTACGAAAATGAGGGGACTCACTGTCCCCTCACTTCATTCACGTTGCAAATATATACTTATATTTAATAAAAAACAAACATTTTTGGAAAAAATCGTTCTGATTAACTCTTTTTGCACCAATCGTCGGTAGTCGAAATGCTCACATACGTCAAAGTATGCTCCGCTTTCGCCTCCTCGCTTGGCACAAAAATAGCCTAATCATTTACGATTTTTTTTGTATAGAGAAATTAGAGAAATTAGAGAAATTAGAGAAATTAGAGAAATTAGAGAAATTAGAGAATTTGATAAATTTCCCTAGTCTCCCTAAACTCCCTAATCTCTCTAAACTCCCTAATGCTCTTTCTTTCGTCTTTCGCCTATCTCACAAACGAAATCTTGGTGCGGAAGGCATCTTTTGTCTCACGTTCGACAATTCCTGTTATAACATCGGGGGCATCGTGCCAGCGGTTGGAGTTGAAGGCTCGGCGATAGGTCGTGAGATGGGTGTAGAACTCTCGCCATCGTTGTTGCCACCCTCGTGGAAAGCGGAGCAGGTGGAGCGCCGTTGCCGAGTTCGAGAGAATGCGTGCCTCCTTGTTGCCCGACTGATGAAACCATTCGACCCTTGTCGAGGTCGCCATTCGCTGTACGGCACGGGCAAAACCACGACCGCCGTTGTTGCTCTCGATGGTGGCTGTGCGGGTGCGATTTCGGCACAGCATATCGGCCACCTCTCGCTCTGTAACCTCCATAGGCTCGCGGGAATAGACTACGTCGCAGATGTAAATTGCACCGTCGGTGTCGACCGCATAGCAGACCGAGCAGAGATAGTCGTCACCCATATCGGCGGTGTCGGTGTAGTTGCCATAGCGAACGATATCTTTCGGCAGTGCGTCGTATTCGGCAAACGAGTCGCCATAGAGCAGTCCCTCTCGTGATGAAGGGTGTCCCTGATACATACACTCAAAGCGCAAAGTGTCGAGATTTCGCTTCTGCTTGAGCAACTCGGCCGAGTGACGCTCCTCCCATAACGCCTCGCCCAAATTTCGAGGGTCGATCTCGGTCGTTGGTGACGCCTTTAATGCTTCGAAGTTGAGATATAACCACTCATTCTCGCCCACTTCGGCCAGGTCGCTGAAACTGCGCAATTCACGACAAGGCTCCTTGCTTGTGATGGTGCCGATTAGATCCTCCTCGTGCCAGCGGGTAAAGACTATCAACTCACGTGAAAAGTTGTGCATTCGGGTGCGCACAACCGAGGTGTACCACTCCCAACAATTCTCTCGAATTATGGGCGAATTTGCCTCCATTGCATCCTTGTATAAATCGTCCAAAATGAAACAATCTACACGGTTGCCTGTGAGCGATCCCTCACGTCCTACCGAGAGTAGAGCACCATCTCGCCCGATGATCTCCACCTCGTCGGCTGTGCGGATATAATTCGCAGGTTTTGCACCTCGCTTGATGGTCGTCTCGGGGAAGAGTTCGGCATATTCTCGGCTCTCTAAAATGCGTTGTACTCGGCGATTGAAGCGTGACGCTAAAGAGCCTGAATACGAGGCTATTGCGATGCGTATATCGGGGTTTAGCCCGAGCATATATGCAGGCAGTAGGGTAGTGGCTCCGACCGACTTTCCGTGCTGTGGCGGCATCGTAATAATCAGTCGTTTAATATCCCCACGGGCGAAGGCTTCGAGCACTCGATAATAGACCGAATGGAATGGTCGAATCTCCAAAAACGGATAGATTTCGGTCGCAAAATCTGTGAATGTCATAGCCTACTCCTCCTCGATCAAAAATGTTGTAAATTTCGCAAAATCGAAGTCGTCGCATATTATTCCCTCCTCGCCCTCGCAGACGAAATCCCACCATACGGCCGATATGTGGCTGATAGGGTCGTGGCGATCGTAGGTGTTGCGGCTGTCGGGGCGTCGACGGTAGATGATAATCGAGGCTGTCAGGCGCAAAATAACATCCTCTCTACCCACCGCCTCGACCACTCCTGTAAAGTAACAAGGCGACATCAATTTGCTCTTGACCTCGGCGGCCAAAGCGTCGTAATCCTCCTCGGATAGTTTGTAAATCTTTGTTTCCATATTGAATATTGTCTATTAGTAAATAAAAACTTGTTTTTATCAGAAAAAATATTTAACTTTGCAGGGACAAAAGTAGTTCAAAAAGTGAATTTTGATACTCCAAAAGTCCAAAAATTGTATAAAAAGATTTTAAGAAATTATATGGGAGAGCGACTAAAACTTATACGAAAAAGTCTTGGTTTGACGCAAGAGCAACTGGCTCAGCGACTTGGTGTCGGAAAGACTGCGTTGTCGATGATCGAAACCGGCCGAGCTCGACTATCATCTCGCAATCGAAATATCCTTATTCAAGAATTGAACGTCAATCCAACTTGGCTCGATTCGGGCAAGGGCGAGATTTTTAATGCCGACCCCGCATTGGCCGCTTCGTTTGGTCGAGGTTCGGAGATGGCTATGCCGTTGCAGTCGGTACCTCTCTATTCGATTGAGGCCACAGCGGGCTTAGTGCCGTTGTTTGAGCAGCGTGAGCAGTATAGCCCCGTAAACTATATCCACATCCCGAATCTTCCGAAGTGCGACGGTGCGGTATATGTTGTAGGCGATTCGATGTATCCGCTCTTGAAGAGTGGCGATATAGTTCTGTATAAGCAGTTGCACGACTTGGAGGATATCTTCTGGGGCGATATGTATCTGCTCTCGATAGATATCGACGGCGAGGAGTATGTTACCATAAAGTATATCCAGCGTTCAGAGCGTGAGGGTTATGTGCGCCTTGTGTCGCAGAATCAGCACCACGCCGAGAAGGAGGTTGCGCTGAGTCGTATTCGTGCCATCGCCCTTGTCAAGGCGAGCATCAGAATGAACTCGATGAGATAACAATTTCTAATTTTAATCAATAATTTTCAACCAACAAAAAACAAAGAAAGATGAAAAAACTACTATTGTGCGCCGTAGCTCTCGTAATGGGCGTAAGCGCAATGGCAGCGAATGATCCTAAATGGCAGGATCCGAACTTCTTTGAGGAGAATCGCCTTCCAATGCGATCTACCTTCATTGTAACGCCTACAGCCGAGAACGCTGTGGCAGAGCACGACTTCCGACAGTCGCCTCTCTACCGCTCGATTGGTGGTGTTTGGAAGTTCTATTGGACCGAGAATGCAACCGATCCACAGCCTGTGGAGTTCTGGTCGCCAAAGTTCGACGACTCGGCTTGGGGCAAGATGCCTGTTCCGGGTTTGTGGGAGATGAACGGCTATGGAGTGCCTGTTTACAAGAACAGCGGTTACCCTTGGCACAAGTTCTACAAGAAGAACCCTCCGTATGCTCCAACTGAGCAGAATGCGATTGGTTCGTATCGTCACGAGGTTGAGATTCCTGCAGAGTGGAAGGGCAAGCAGATTTACGTACACATCGGCTCGGCTACATCGAACGTTTCGTTGTGGGTGAACGGTCAGTATGTAGGTTATAGCGAGGACTCGAAACTCGAGGCAGAGTTCGAGATTACCAAGTATGTAAAGCCTGGTAAGGATAACCTCTTCGCAATGCAGATTTATCGTTGGTGCGACGGCTCGTACCTCGAGGATCAGGACTTCTTCCGTCTCTCGGGTATCGGTCGTGACTGCTACGTATATGCACGTGAGAAGAAGCACCTCGAGGATGTGAAGTTCGTTGCTGACTTGCACGACAACTACACTAAGGGTCACCTCGACCTCAATATCACCACTACAAAGGGCGTTAAGGAGGTACGTTTGACTCTCGCTGCTCCTTGTGGCAAGCAGATCAAGCAGGAGGTTGTTTCGGTTGAGAAGGGTAAGGTTGAGCGCTGCTGGCACCTCGACAAGGTGTCGCCTTGGAGCGCAGAGGTACCTACTCTCTACCGTTTGACTGTTGAGGTTCTCGATGGTGGCAAGACCGTTGAGGCTACCGCTTTCAAGGTAGGTTTCCGTAAGGTCGAGATCAAGAATGCACAGTTGCTCGTAAACGGCTACCCTGTACTTATCAAGGGTGCAAACCGTCACGAGATGGCTCCTAATACTGGTTACTATTTGACTCGTGAGGATATGATTCGTGATATCCAGATTATGAAGGAGTTGAACGTTAACGCTGTTCGTACTTGCCACTATCCAAACTCGCCACTCTGGTACGACCTCTGCGACGAGTATGGTATCTATGTTTGCGATGAGGGTAACATCGAGTCGCACGGTATGGGCTACAAGGAGACTACCTTGGCTAAGAACCCTATCTACGAGGCTGCACACCTCATTCGTGACCAGCGTATGGTATTGCGTGACTTCAACCACCCATCGGTAATCTATTGGTCGCTCGGTAACGAGGCTGGTAATGGCCCTAACTTCCACAAGTGCTACGATTGGATCAAGGCTTACGACAAGTCTCGTCCTGTAGCTTACGAGCAGGCAAACGTTATCCGCTACGGTAAGAATAAGGGTATTCACAACACTGATATCGATGCTCCTATGTATGCTACATACGACGACTGTATCAAGCACTCGGAGGGCAATAATCCTTTCAACCGTCCACTTATCCAGTGTGAGTATGCTCACGCAATGGGTAACTCGCTCGGTGGTTTGAAGGAGTATTGGGACTTGGTACGTAAGTATCCTACATACCAGGGTGGTTACATCTGGGACTTCGTTGACCAGGCTTTGGCTTGGCGTGACCCTGTAACCAACGAGCTCACATACCGCTATGGTGGTTGCTGGAACAAGTTTGATCCATCGGATAATAACTTCTGCTGCAACGGCTTTATCGCAGCAAATCGTAAGTATCACCCATCGGCATACGAGGTTAAGCAGCAGTACCAGGATATCTGGGCTTCGGCAAGTGACTTGCAGTGTGGTCGCATCAGCGTCTACAACGAGTACTTCTTCAAGGATCTCAAGAATGTTCGCCTTGTATGGTCGTTGGTGGCTAATGGCAAGGTTGTTAAGACTGGTATCGTTGAGGAGTTGAACATCGCTCCACAGAAGACCGTTGACGTTCAGCTCGGCTACAATGCTAACGACGTGAAGGCACTCAAGGGTGAGTTGTTCCTCAATGTATCGTTCGTATTGAAGAGCTCAGAGCCACTCTTGGAGGCAGGCTACGAGATCGCTCGCAACCAGCTCGCTATCGCAGCTTACGACTACGTAGCAGCATACGCAGCAGCGCAGCCTAAGGGTGTTTGCTGCAAGATGGCTCCAGGTGTGAAGATTGACGGCAAGAAGATTTCGGGTTGCAAGTTCGACGCTGAGTTCGACGCTGACGGCTTCCTTGCATCGTATATCTATAACGGCACACAGCTCCTTTCGAAGCCTATGAAGCCATCGTTCTATCGTGGTATGGTAGATAACGACTATGGTGTTCGCAAGAATAAGAACACTCGCTTCAACCACACAGGTTGGACTGTTTGGGGCGAGGATAAGCCTGTTCTCAATAAGTTCGAGGCTAAGGAGTTGAAGGATAAGTGCGTTGAGGTTAAGGCTGTATACAAGTACGCTAAGTCGGGCGCAACCGTAACTATGACCTACATTATCGCTCCTAACGGCACAATCGCAGTAAGCGAGAAGATGAACAAGGGTGTCAGCGAGGTTAAGATTCCATCGATGTTGCGTTACGGTGTGGCTTTGGCTATGCCAGAGGCATTCGATACTATCGAGTTCTACGGTGCAGGTGAGCACGAGACCTATATCGACCGTTGGTCGAGCGCTTTGATCGGCGTTTACAAGCAGAATGTAGCTGACCAGTTCTGGCCATACTACTCTCGTCCACAGGAGAGTGGCTCGCACTGCCAGCTCCGTTGGTGGCGTATTGTTGACACCGCAGGCCGTGGCTTCGAGGTTGTCAGCGAGGCTCCATTCCAGGCAAATGCACTCCCTTACTCTCAGGACCAGTACGATGTACACTCAAAGAGCTACCAGAAGTACTCACAGCGTCTTAAGAAGGATGGCAACACCTACGTTAACATCGACCAGGCGCAGATGGGTGTAGGTTGTGTTAACTCTTGGGGTCGTCTCCCACGTGAGGAGTATCAGATTCCGTACGAGGACAAGGAGTTTAAGTTTATCCTTAAGCCTCTCAAGTAAAAATTGTTTTTAAGCAGCGACAGCTGCGTTAAACATCGATAGCCGAGTTCCTCACATACG
>JAFYQY010000169.1 GCA_017559685.1 Alistipes sp. | reverse complement strand
GAGCGTATCGGTATCTACGGCTGGTCGTATGGTGGCTTTATGGCGCTGAACTGCGCATTGCACGGCGAGGGGTTGTTCCGTATGGCTATTGCGGTGGCTCCTGTAACTTCGTGGCGCTACTACGATACAATCTACACCGAGATTTACAACGGTCTTCCGCAGGATAACCCGAAGGGTTACGACGACAACTCGCCCCTCTCGCACGCCGAGAAGTTGGCCGAGCGCACACAGTTGCTCATTATCCACGGCACGGCCGACGATAATGTCCACTTCCAGAACTCGATGGAGATGTGTCGCAAGTTCAACGAGGCGGGCAAGCAGTACGATATGATGGTCTATCCCGACCAGAATCACTCGATGCGCCCTTCGGCAACAACGCTTGTAAGGCAGAAGATGATAGATTACACTATCAAAAACCTATAAAAACAATAGAGGCTGACCCCAACGAGTCAGCCTCTACTATTATATAAGGTGTCGCTTAGTGCGAACCACGATATGCGTCGATAGCTCGCTGCACCTCGCCGTGAATCAAAAGCAGAGCCTTTGCATCGTCGTAAGGCAAGCCCAACTCCTCGACCAACATACGAGTACCACGGTCTACGAGCTTCTGGTTTGTGAGTTGCATATTGACCATCTTATTGCCACGTACACGACCCAGACCAATCATAATCGAGGTGGTAATCATATTGCAAATAAGCTTCTGACTTGTTCCCGACTTCATACGAGATGAGCCCGTTACGAACTCGGGGCCTACAACGGGAGTGATGGGAATCTCGGCAACCTCGGTGATAGGCGAGCCTGGGTTTGAGGTTATGCAGGCGGTCAAAAGACCACGTTTGCGAGCCTCCTTGAGCGCACCGATAACATAAGGCGTAGTGCCCGATGCGGCAACACCTACGAGCGTATCCTTTTCGGTTACGTTGTGCGCCTCGAGGTCTTTCCAGCCCTGCTCGGCATCGTCCTCAGCACCCTCGACTGCACGACGAATAGCGCCATCGCCACCTGCGATGATACCCACAACCAACGAGTGTGGCATACCGTAGGTCGGTGGAATCTCCGACGCATCGACAATACCCACACGACCACTCGTTCCCGAGCCCATATAGAAGAGACGACCGCCCTGCTTCATACGCTCGGTTGCCCCTACGACAACCTTCTCGATAGCGGGAATAACCGCCTCGACAGCGTCGGCAACCTTGTGATCCTCACGGTTTATACAGGTTAGAATTTCGAGCGGAGACATCTTCTCCAAGTCGTTGTAGAGCGACGGCTGCTCGGTAATCTTTACGTAACTCATAGTATGCTATTTTGAATGATATTTAACAAGTAATTCCATTGGAGACGAGGTTACGATGCCCTTGCGTACACCCTCCTCAGCAAGTACCTCGCTCAGCAACTCCTCAAACACCGAGGCTATCGAGCCTACGAAGTTGGCAGGGTAGAGGTCGGTGCGATATTGCAAGACGTTGCGCACAACAAAACGTCGCAGATTCTCCTTTACAAATGTTCGGATATACTCCTCGTGCAGGTGCTTCGACAAAAATGGCGCAAACGAGCCGAAATAGCGATTTGCTGCAGGTTGGTGGTAGGCACGCTCGAGTGCCTCGGCCTGAGTCACACCATACTCCTCGGCAAAGGCCTCGGCAAGGTGTGCGGGCATAACGCCCTTGAGGAAGTCCGACAGAATCAATCGACCCATAACCGTTCCGCTACCCTCGTCGCCCAAGAGATAGCCGAGTGCGGGCACCTGCTTGGTGCGAATGCCGCCTTCGTGTTGAGCCGACGATGAGCCAGTACCCATAATGCAGGCGATGCCGTTGCCGTCGGGACAGCAGGCGTTCACCGCTCCGTCGAGGTCGGTACCGACAAATATATCAGCCGTAGGAACAATCTCGGCAAGGAGCGCCTTGACCTTATCCACTGTTGTGAATACGCACCCCGAACCGTAGAAGAAGATGTTTGTGATGTCGTATTTTGTCGCTACGGGAGCAAAGTGGGCGTGCAACACCTCACGAATCTTCTCCATCGAGACCGCAAAGGGGTTTATGCCCTCGGTCTTGAAGCGCTCGACAATCACACTCTCCGTTTCGTTTACTACAGCCCAATCGCACTTGGTTGAGCCTCCGTCTGCAATGACAATCATCTTTTTGTTCCTGTTTTTTGCAAATATAGTGATAATTTTTTATATTTGTATTACTAAACTTTTACAAAATGAATATCGCATCACTTCAGCAAAAGCCCACTCGCAATAAGTGGGAGATTTTGATTCTTATCTGGGTTGCCTTCTTCTTGAATCAGGCCGACCGTCAAGCCTTCAATATTGTACTTCCGTTGATTCAGGAGGATATCCATCTGACCGATATCCAAATTGGTCTTATCGCCTCAATCTTTAACCTCTTCTATGCGGTGTTGGTGCCACTCGGAGGTTGGCTTGGCGATAAGGTGAGTCGTAAGTGGATACTCACTCTAACCCTTCTATTTTGGAGTGTTGCTACAATGTTTACAGGCTTGTGTAGCAGCTTTGTTGCATTGGTTATTATGCGAAGTGTCGCTACTGGCGGTGGTGAGGCGTTGTTTGGACCAAACTACCTTCCTCTCTTGGCCGAATACCACAAGAAGACTCGTGCCATAGCGATGTCTATCGTGCAGATTGCCTACTATATCGGCGTTATTGCGAGCGGTTGGGTGGCAGGTTGGATAGGTCAGACCTACGGCTGGCGTTGGACATTTATCGTCTTTGGTGCGGTAGGTATCGTTCACGGTGCGTTGATGGTTTGGCGATTGAAGGATGCTCCCAAGGCGCAGACAGGCTCTGCAGAGCTCACGAAGGAGAAGGTGTCGCTTCTCGACGGTTTTCGTGCAATATTTACCACCCCTACAGCCTGCTTTATGGCGGTGGGTTACGCTGCGCTTATCTTTGTGCTTACGGGCTATCTCACCTGGATGCCGGCCTATATGTACGAGAACTTCGGTATGGAACTTAAAGATGCGGGCTTTCAGTCGATGTTGTGGACTCACTGCTTTGCTGCGGTAGGTATTCTTATAGCTGGTTTTATTGCAGACCGAATTGGAACTAAACGCTTGGAGTGGCGTATGTATATGCAGGGTATAGGCCTTGTTTGTGCCGTGCCGTTCATTTTGTTGATGGGTAATGCCACCTCGTTGGCGCTTGTATGTGTCGGCTTGGCGGGCTTCGGATTCTTCCGTTCATTGTTCGATGCCAACACTTATGTTGTGATGTTCGACGTTATCCATCCGAAGTACCACTCTTCGACCTCGGGTGTGTTGATTATGTTCGGTTTTGGTATAGGCTCACTCGCACCATATCTCCTCGGAGCAATTAAGCAGTATGCTTCGCTCTCGACGGGAATTACGATTTTGGGTCTTATCTGGCTCGTGGCGGGTGTTGTGATGCTTGTGGGTAGTAAGCTCTGCTATCGAAAGGATTTCGAGAAGATTCAGAAAAAGTAGATAAAATGAAAAGAGTACTTTTAGTGGCTCTCATTTTGGCCTCGTTGTTTGGCTCGGCAATAGCTGCCAAGCACGAATCGAAAACTAAGCTGTGGTACGACTATCCCGCTGACGAGTTTATCGAGTCGTTGGTTATGGGTAATGGTCGTATGGGCGCAATTATCTACGGAGGTGTAGACAAGGAACTTATCAACCTAAACGAGATGACATTGTGGTCGGGAGAGCCTGTGAAGCATAACGTCGATGCCGAGGCGCAGAAACGCAATCTCGCAGCTATCCGCAAGGCTTTGGAGAACGATGATTATGCCAAGGCCGATAAGTTACAACGCACACAACAAGGAGAGTTCTCGCAGGTCTATATGCCGATGGCGGGGGTGCATATTACGTTTGAGGGCAGTGGAGAGGTCTCAAACTATCGTCGTGAGCTCGACCTGGCAAATGCCGTTACGAAGGTTAATTACACTATCGGCAAAACCGACTATTTGCGTACCTACTTTGTGTCGCATCCCGACAATGCGATGGTTGTGGAGTTGACCGCCAAGGGTAAGGATAAGATAAATGGCGAGGTTACGTTGGATAGCAAATTGCACTACACGACAACGACCGATAATGGAGTGCTGGTTGCTGATGGATACGCTCCGTATAATATTTCTTACCGTGACAAGGTAATTTCGTGGGATGAGAATCGTGGTACCCATTTTACGGTGCTTGTCAAGCCCGTAGAGTGTGACGGCAAGGTGGAGTGCAAGGGTGGAAAATTGAGCCTTAAAGGTTGCCGCCGTGTGGTTTTGCTCGTCACTTGTGCTACAAGCTTCAATGGCTTCGATAAGGACCCAGCAAAGGAGGGTAAGGATTATAAGGCGATTGCGCATAAGCAGTTGGCAAATGCCGAGAAATATTCGTACAAGGAGCTCAAGAAACGCCATATTGCCGACTATACATCGTTCTTCAATCGTGTAGATATCGATTTTAAGGGCGCAGATAAGTCGAACGTTCCAACTGACAAGCGTCTGCAGGCCTATTCCGATGGCGCCGAGGATAAGGAGTTAGAGGTGTTGTACATCAACTTTGCTCGCTACTTGATGATTTCGGCTTCTCGTACCGAAGGCGTGCCAATGAACTTGCAGGTCATCTGGAACGAGATGATTCTTCAACCGAGGAATAGCAACTATACCATAAATATCAATACCGAGCAGAACTATTGGCCTGCCGAGGTGATGAATCTTTCGGAATTGCATCAGCCGCTTCTCTCGTTCCTATCGAATCTATCGAAGTCGGGCGAGAAGGTTGCTCGTGACTACTACGGCTGTCGTGGTTGGATGGCTTGCCACAACTCCGATATATGGGCTATGGCAAATCCTGTGGGTGAGGGATATGGTCGTCCGTTTTGGGCTAATTGGCAGATGGGTGGAGCTTGGTTGGCAACCCATTTGTGGGAGCACTATCAATATACTCAGGATAAGAGATATCTTGCCGAGTATGCCTATCCGTTGTTGAAGGGTGCAACGCAGTTTGTGCTCGATTGGGTTGTGACCGACAAGAAAACGGGATACCTCGTAACCTCACCGTCGACCTCGCCAGAGAATGCGTTTAATGTGCCAGGAAACGGTCGCAGAATAGCCACCTCTTACGGTGCAACTTGCGATCTCGCTATTATTCGTGAGCTTCTTTCGGCCACTTGGTGCGCTGCCGAGGAGTTGTGTGTAGATGCCGAGTTGCAGGGCAATATACACGCCGTATTGGAGCAACTCTATCCATATCAGATAGGCAAACGAGGAAATCTGCAGGAGTGGTATCACGACTTCGAGGAGTATGAGCCTTCACATCGCCACCTCTCGCACCTTATTGGAGTCTTTCCGGGTAGCCATATCTCGCCCGAGAGAACTCCCGAGTTGGCGGCAGCAGCAACGTGTTCGATTGATTTGCGAGGTCTTCACTCAACAGGTTGGTCTACAGGTTGGCGTATCGGCCTTTATGCTCGACTCAATAAGGCTGAGAGTGCCTACGAGAGATATCGTCTGCTGTTGAATCTTACTCGTGCGTTGAATACTAAGGTGAAGGCTAGAGGTGTAACGGGCGGTACATATCCGAATATGCTCGATGCGCATCCACCGTTCCAGATTGATGCCAATTTTGCGGCTCCGGCGGGCGTTGTTGAGTTGCTCTTGCAGTCGCAGTTTGGTTCGATTGACCTCTTGCCGACATTGCCTAAGGCGTGGAGCGAAGGTTCGTTCCGAGGTTTGCACGCTCGAGGCGCATTCGAGGTTGATTTGAAGTGGCAGAATAGCAAGGTGCAGAAGGGCTCAATTCTCTCGCTTGCAGGCGGAAAGTGTACTTTGCGTAGCCACACACCTCTGAAGGTTAAGGGTGTCAAAGTAGAGCAGAAGAGAAGTGGTGATTGGTATGTCGTGGAGTTCGCCACAACGAAGGGTAAACGCTACGAAGTGGTAGCAGAGTAAATAAAAACGGCAGTGAACTCACTGCCGTTTTTATTGTTGTCATAACACTCGTCTTAGTTGCGGAACGAGTTGGTGCGAGCTACGAGGTGATTCTTTACATCCTCCCACTTGTAGAACGGTGCGGTTGGGCTCTCGATAGGGAGAGTTACATCGTTCTCGTTGTGGAGAATGCGTACCAATACGTCAGGGTTCTTCTTGCTGCGATAGAATACGAACTGAATGTTCGACGCCATAGTGATGAACTGGTATGCACGCCACTGCTCCGCCAACTTGTCTACGTCGCTGTAGTCCTGATCCATACGAATCTCGTTGAAGTTTGCCATCGAGAGCACGCCGAGGAGGAAGTAGTCGTGACCGAAACGGAGGTCGGCAACGGCATTGTTCTTACCCTCGACTGCAAGGTCTGCATACTTCACAAAGTCGTCGATAAGGTAGTGCATAGTTGCGAAATACTTCTTTGAGTCTGGAAGATTTGTACCCGAGTAGCCGCAGTAGAGAATGTAGTTCTCGTACTTGTACAATGTGTGACGCTCGGCTGCAGTGAAAATGTCGTCGATAACTGTGCGGTCGTTCAAGCCGAAATTCTGCAAAAATGCCAATCGCTTGTAGATCGAAGCGATTAGGTAAGGCTTCTTAATACCGAAGTGTGCACAGATAGGGTCGATGTTGGTGAATACGGTGTTTGTAGCGTGCGAGAAGTCCTGCTTTGCAGCCCACTCGTCGAGATTCTTTCTCCACTCGTGCTCCAATTTGATACGATAGTTGTAGCCGTATGGGCTTGCAAAATCCTGAGTCGGGCGAATCATCTTCTGATCACGCTCCGAAGCGACCATACGTGTCTCAATCATAGGCTTGCACTCCTTGAGCGACTCGTTGAATGCCGCCATACTCAAGATGCAACGGGTGTAGGTCGATGAACGAGAGTATACGATTGAGCCTGGGTGGAATACCGACTTAAAGCGCTGGTACATACGGCGTGCAACGCCCTTGTGCTGCTCGGCTCCGAGCTTTGTGAGCTCGCCGATACGAGGCATCTGCATAGCGTGGATATTCTCGAAGATGGTCTTCAACTTCTTACCCTTCTCGGTGAGGAGACCCTGCTCCTCGGCATACTTGAAAACTGCTACGAGCTCGGCAGTGTACTTGTCTCGAGCCTCGAAGCGAGAACCGTGACGGCCGTAGTGCGAGATGTAGAATGGCTTGTAACCCTTAGGAGCGTCAGCAATAGGCTTGCTGAAAAGCTGACCTGCATATACCGAGTGGGTCGGGATAGTCAAGTGTGGGTTTGCGTCAATCTCCTCTTTCGAGGTCTGGGCAAAGGCAACTACTGCGATGCACAATGCCAATAAGGTCGATAAAAATCTCTTCATAGTGTGTTATTTAATGTTAATTTTCTTTCTAAATGAGCACTCCTTGTTGCAACCCTCGCATCGTGAACTCGGGCAGACAATCCTCTTTACGAGCCATAAGATAATTGCAACGAATGCCGCTGCTATAATCGCCCACGCCAATATTTCGTGCCACTCCATACGCTAAACGAATAGTAGTGCTATGCGATATACGACAAAGGCACAGAGCCACGCAATGGCGGTGCTATATATGGCCGAGGCGACAGCCCACTTCCAACCACTCTCCGAGCCTATGGCTGTGATTGTTGCCACGCACGGTAGGTAGAGTAGGGTGAATACCAAAAGCGCCAATGCCGATGGAATAGTCAAATCGCCACTCTTTGCCAAATTACTTTTTAGTTGCGCAGGGTTGTCCTCTGCGTTGTTATTGCTGTAGAGCACGCCGAGTGTGCTAACCATAAGTTCCTTTGCTGCTACACCCGAGAGGAGCGAAACGCTCGCCTTCCAATTGAGTCCGAGAGGCTCGAAGGCAGGCTCGCAGAAGCGTCCTACACAGCCGATATACGACTGCTCGTAGTGCTCCACCTTGCTCATACCCTCCTCCTGACGAGGGAAGTAGCCGAGCGCCCATACTGCAATCGAAGCAACGAGAATCATACCTCCCATCTTGCGGAGATACTGCGAGCAGCGCATCCACATATGCGATAGGGTAGCCTTGGCGGTAGGTATACGGTATGGCGGAAGCTCCATCACAAATGGAGTCTCGTCCTCTTTGAACATAATCTTGCGCATCAGCAGAGCGGTAATCATCGCCACGACGATGCCGAGCAGATATATGCCAAGCATCACCAATGCCGAGTGGTTGGCGAAGAAGGTTCCGATAAGGATGATATATATCGGCAGACGTGCGCTACACGACATAAACGGAATGATAAACGTCGTGATAAGTCGGCTGCTGCGACTCTCGATGATTCGGGTTGAAAGAATTGCTGGCACATTGCATCCAAAGCCCATAACGAGCGGAATGAACGACTTGCCGTGCAGACCAATCTTGTGCATAAACTTATCCATTATGAACGATGCACGAGCCAGGTAGCCCGAGTCCTCCATAAACGAGATAAAGAGGTAGAGAATCATAATGTTTGGCAGGAATACGATAACGCTGCCCACGCCACCAATGATGCCGTCGCAGATCATATCCTTGAGTATTCCGTTTGGTAACCACTGCTCGAAGGCGTTGCCAATCAGCGTTACCAACTGCTCGATCCACTCCTGTGGATAGGCTCCGAGGCGGAAGGTGCAGTAGAACATCAGCCACATCACGAATATAAATATCGGATAGCCGAGTATGCGATGCGTAACTATGGAGTCGATGGTGTGCGACAAGTTCTCGAGACGGTCACGCCCCTTTGTATAGGTCTCTCGCAAGGCTCCAACGATGAAACCGTGCTTCTGATTCTCCATTGTGGTGCGGATATCCTCGTCGGCGCCGAGGTCGTGCTTGAGGTGCTGTCGCTCCTTGTCGCAGATGCGCTGCCACTCCGAGTAACGAGGGCACTTCGAGAGCACCTCGCAAATTGCTTCGTCGCCCTCGAGCATCTTCATTGCAAAGTAGCGAGGTGGAAAGCACTTTGGCAACTCCTCACGATGCTCCTTCATATCCTTGTTCAGAGCCATCAGACTCTCTTCGATAACTCCCTGATAGATATGTATATGGCGCACACGGCTATCTCGCTTCTCGAAAATCGCAACTATCGTATCGAGCAACTCCTCGACGCCCCTGCCGTTGTGTCCCTCGACAGGGAACATAGGCACACCCATCATCTTTCCGAGCAGATCGTGGTCGAGTGTAGCACCGTTGCGCTGCAACTCGTCGTACATACTCAATGCCACAACCATCTGCTTGCCCATATCGATAAGCTCGGTCGTGAGATAGAGGTTGCGCTCCAAGTTCGGAACGGCAATCACGTTCAGTACGATGTCGGGGTTGTTCGAGATAAGGTGCTGGCGTACGTATGTCTCATTTGCTGTATTTGCCGATAGTGCGTTTACGCCAGGGAGGTCGGTGATGTGGAGTTCGTAGCCCTTGTATTCGCAACAAGCAGTCGTCGCTTCGACTGTGCTGCCGCTATAGTTGCCGACAAGCTCCTTCTCGCCCGTAATTCTATTGTAGAGCGAGGTCTTTCCGCTATTGGGGTTGCCCACAATAGCGATTGATATTTGTCGTTTGCTACTATCCACAGCCATATATGCGACAAAGGTACGAAAAAATATTATTTTTTCATACCCTTGCCATAACAAATCGAAATTTAGATACTATTTCAGCTTCTCGATCTTCGCTTTCAAGACCTCTTTTTCGCAGTATCCTACGTGTGTATCGACCACTTTACCATTCTTAACAAAGAAGATTGCAGGGATGCTCGATACGCCAAATGATTTGGTCAAATCTCTGTTCTCATCGACATTGCACTTGCCGATGCCGACCTTGCCTGCATACTCTGTTGCCAACGCCTCGATGTGTGGGCCGAGCGCACGGCACGGAGGGCACCACGGAGCCCAGAAATCCACAACCAAGAGCTTATGCTCTTTGGTGAGTGCTGCGTAGTTGTCGTTTGTGACCTTTATCACGGCGCTCTTCTCGCCACTCTCGGGCGAAGAGGCAAAGGCCATAGGCACGACAGCAAAGATGAATGCTAATGCAATTGCTAACTTTTTCATAATCTTAAATCGCTTTTATAGTTTTACTTCAATTTTCTCTCTACAAAGATAGTGTTTTTATCGGAAAAAACGACGCTTCGACGCCCGATATTGTGTAAAAAACAAAATCTTAGCGACGAGAGCCCAAAATAATTCTTAATTTTCAATTAAAATTACTATCTTTGCCGTTTGGAAACGAAAGAAATATAAAAACATATACAAAATATGGCAATTGCAGATAAGTATTTACCACAAGAGATTGAGTCGAAGTGGTACGACTATTGGATTGAGAAGAATCTTTTCCACTCGGAGCCAGACGCTCGTGAGCCTTACACTATTGTAATTCCACCACCAAACGTAACAGGTATGTTGCATATGGGACATATGCTCAACAATACCTTGCAGGATGTATTGGTGCGTCGTGCTCGTATGCTTGGCAAGAACGCTTGCTGGGTACCGGGTACCGACCACGCATCTATCGCTACCGAGGCGAAGGTGGTTGCGAAGTTGAAGGCTGAGGGTATCGATAAGGCAACCCTCACCCGTGAGGAGTTCCTCGCTCACGCTTGGGAGTGGAAGGAGAAGCACGGCGGTATTATCCTCAAGCAGTTGCGCAAGTAGGGCGCATCGTGCGATTGGGATCGCACCTGCTTTACTATGGACGAGGCTCGCACCGAGAGCGTTATCTCGGTATTTTGCGACCTCTACCGCAAGGGTAAGATTTACCGTGGTGTTCGTATGGTAAACTGGGATCCATCGGCAAAGACCGCTTTGTCGGACGAGGAGGTAATCTACAAGGAGTCGCAGGGTAAACTCTACTACTTGCGCTACAAGTTGGAGGGCACAGATCGCAACATCATCGTTGCTACAACCCGCCCAGAGACTATCCTCGGCGATACCGCAGTCTGCCTCAACCCTAACGACCCACGCTATGCCGACATACCTGAGGGTGCTCGTGTAATTGTACCATTGGTAGGTCGCTCGATTCCTATTATTCGTGACGAGTATGTTGATATCGAGTTCGGAACAGGTGCCTTGAAGGTTACCCCTGCACACGATGTTAATGACTATATGCTCGGCGAGAAGTATGGTCT
>JAFYQY010000015.1 GCA_017559685.1 Alistipes sp. | reverse complement strand
CCCGTAAGCGTATAGCTATCCGCCTCAATCCACAACGGATAGTAGTACTCTTGGCGGTGGTACTGCTTGAGGTAGTCAATCTGCCCCTCTCGACCCTGATTGTCCGTCCATCGCACAGGTTGCTGCGGCTCACTCGGGCGATAGTAGGTTACAGCATAATTCTGTATTGTCTCCTCCTTACCCGTCTCCGAGCCTGCCAATTCGTACCAGGTGTCATTTGGCAGACCGTCGCCATTCTCGTCCTGCATAACCCACACAATACCAGGTTCCGATGAGCCATTGAACGAGTTGCCAAGCACCGCAAAGTCGTAGCCTCCCGTATTGTCGATGCTATGGTCGAAGCCCACCACGATGTAGCCTCCGAAACCTCCGAGCGAAACCCAAATATCCTCGTCGAAACGCTGTTCAGCATAGCGACAAGCCGCCTCGGGGGTAGTCTGCGAGCCATCGAAGCCTCCCGTCTTGGTCTCGTTTATAAACTGACCAGGCGCAGGGGTGTACTCGAAAACCTTTGTACAATACGGGCTACTACTCTGTGTAGCAGGGCGATAGTGACTCTCGCCATAGTCCTTGCCGTCGGTGATATACTCATCGATATTACACGACGAGCATATTACCGCTGCAAAAATAGTTATTATAACCGACTTCTTCAAAATCACACCCACTTTTACTTGTCAAATCGTACCGCAATATCGTCGTAGGCGAAGTAGCCCGGAATGGTAAAACCATACTTACCACCCATCTCGTCCGAGTAGAGGAAGTTGAAACGCACCTTTGCCACCTTGCCGAGTCCCGACAAATCCCACTTCTGCCAATCGGTTACTACCTTCATACCCTTCACAAGATAGAACTCCACCTCGCTGATAGGCTCGGCATAAGCATCGGCATCTACATCATCGAAGCCCTGTGCCACAATCTTGAGCCAAGCATCCTCAGTCAAGCCCGTCCAATTTCCACCAAAGCTATTGCCCTCCTCGCTCTTAACACCGTTGTAGAGCTGATTGAGGGTGTAGTTGGTGTTGGTAACCCACATATGGTCGATAACTCGTGCCTCGCCATCGGCAAACGAAATCTCGGGGAGATTCTCGATATATGAGAAGAAATCTTTGTAGCCGTAGTGTACGCAGAAGTTCTCGCCCGAGTGCGGTGCGATAGGGGTCATCAACTGCAACAAGAACCAACCGAGTGCGCCATCTGCGCCTGGCTTGCCTGCCCACTGATCCAAATAGCCCTGACCGTAGTATTTCAAGATATGGCCATTTCTATCCTCATCGGCATAGCCCGCACCCCAATAGTTCGAGATTGCGTGACCACCTCCCCAGAAGCAGTATGCATAGTTGTCGGGGAACATATGGTAAAGCTCGGTATTGCCCTCGTCGTACCAATAGTACATCGCATCCATTGCATCGTTGCCATACATCAATGGACCACTATACTGCGGATTATCAATCAGTTCGCTCCACTTTGAAATGAGTCGTCCTGCCCAACCGTCGGCATACTCCAAGTAGTATGGCTGGAACTTTACATCCTTATCCTCGAATGTCAAGATGCGCAGCTCGTAGTCGAGTTCAGGCTCTTTCTTCTTCAAGTCGCTCTTGTTGATTGTTGTGGCGATGCGCTGTGTAGCACCACTCACAAAACTCTTCGACGGCATCTTCTCCTCGGTAAAGGTACTCTCGTCCTCGAAGGTGTAGGTTACGGTGAGTTTTGTACCCGCCACCTCGGCAGGAAGCACCACCATAGCCGCCATAATACCCTCGTTCGAAGGCTGCAACTGCTTGCCACCCTCGAAGTTGAGTGTAATCTCCGAGCTGCCGTTTGATATTGCGCTATCCCACTCCTGCGACGAGAAGTTATAAACTCGCTCACCCGCAATCGCTACGCCCTCGGTCGAAAGGGTTATCGAGAGGAGTTTCGGCATATCCGCATCGTTGCTCTTGGTGTCAAACCATACGTAGGCGGCCTTGTGCTCCAAATAGAACGAGTTGTATTCGTCGAGAGTAGCATAGCCGAAGTCGCCGTCGTTACCGAGGTTGCCATCTGCTGTCTGCGAGGAGAGCACCTTGGCGCTCTTGGCCTGACCCGTCATATTGTAGAATATATGGCCTGTACCAACTATGGCTGTGCCTCCCCTAAACTCAAATTGAGCCAAGCTGCACTCCTCAGCAATAGCAGAACTTCTATTATTTCCCAACCAGATGTAGTCGCCCGCCGACCAACGATACGGAATCTCCGAGTTGTCGGGTGTTCCAAACGCTGTACGGCTCTCAACGTCACTATATCCCGCAACGACAAAAGCGTCATCGGCGGTCATCAAATTCTCCTTCTGGCAAGCAACAAAGAGCGTTGCTACCATCGCAAATAACAGAATCTTCTTCATAGTAATATAGGTATTAAATTCTACATATCGTCCCACGGCGAAGGCTCTTGTTGCGAATTAGATTCTCTGAAACCTACCTCCACTTCAACCATCATAACCTCAAGTGACGGATGCACATACTCCTGCAACTTACACATAGTTGTATATTTTATTCAATATTTATATCTCTAACACCACATATCTCGGTCGAAATCTCACCCAAAGAGCCACTCACGGCATTTACAGCGCACTGCACTTTCACGAAGTTGATATACTCCAGATGTTTTGCGTTGCCCTCGGAATCTATCGCATTCGAGATGTCGAAGCGGTTGCTCTTGCTCGTAGACAAGTAGTCCTCGGGGCTCTCATTGTCGGCATAACCCCAATCGTAGTGCGGGTTTACCCAATTCACACCATCGTGGTGGTTATACGCCTGTAGGCGAGTACCAGTGAGGGTGTAACTCTCCTCCTCAATCCACTGCGGGAAGTAGCTATCGCCGACGTGTCGTCCTCCCAAATAGCGAATCTCGCCACTCTGACCGAGATTGTCGCTCCACACCACCGCCGATTTCGCCTCGGTTGGGCGATAGTAGGTTACAGCGTAGTTTTGAATTGTCTCCTCTTTGCCCGTCTCCGAGCCAGCCAACTCGTACCAAGTATCATCGGGCTCTCCATTGCCGTTTTCGTCCTGCATAACCCACACAACACCAGGCTCCGACGAGCCGTCGAAGGCGTTGCAGAGTATCTCGAAGTCACACCCCGAAGCATTCGCTACATTGTGGTCGAAACCTACGACAATATAGCCTCCGAAGCCTCCGAGCGAGACATAGAGGTTGTTGTTCAAGCGATTTTGGGCATAGGCAATCGCACTCTCTGCTGTGGTCTGCGAGCCATCGAAACCACTTGCGACGAGATCGTTGATAAACTGTCCAGGTGCAGGGGTATAATCGAGGACTTTCAACGGCACAGATACACCCGAGCCGTACTCCTCGTCGATATTACAAGAGGGCACAGCAACGACCAACAAGCCGACAAATAAAACTGAAAAAAATATCTTCATAGTTCTATTCAACCAAAACCGACTGTACGCAATGCGACAGCAAGTTCTAAAGTGTAAAAAATGTAAAAATAATGGCTATTGCATCACCGTTTGCAGAGTGCCAGTAAGAGGTACAATGCCCCCATTGCATACACTTTTAGCTACAAAAAATTTCAGCAATAAAAAATTGCGTGACCACTACCCATATCCCAGCAGGTAATCGATCCATAAAGCAAAGGCAGGTCTTCTGACTTGTCCGTTGTAGCGCCTTCCCAATCTCTTCGGATCAGTGGCAAAGAGTGCTTCCAACATTCATCCTTTCTGCAACTGCGATTACGAACGTAACTCACAGTAAGGATGGGACTTACAGCAACTGGTATTGTCTCGGATTTTCACCGAATTCCCTTTTCACCGATTGTGGTGCCTGACCACTCTCGGCTCCTTTGACAATGCAAAGATACAAATTATTTCGATACGGTGTACCATTTAGGGCAAGTTTTCGTCTCCCGCATTCAACCACACCCAACTTTTTCTCTTTTTTTTGTAAAAAAAGGAAAAATTAATTACCTTTGTCTGTTGTAATGTCTGAAAAAAATGGGATGTCGCCCCCTTCTCGGCAACTTCGGGGGGGGGGTAAACCATTGATAGTCAAGATGTTAAAAAAACAAAAACTAAAAACAGAAGACTTATCACGGCGCAACAAAAATGGCAACGAATGGCATTCGGGCTTCCAGCCCTTAATAACATTCACACTCTTAGAAGAGTGCTTAATGGCAAGCGCAAGAAGGTTTTGAAAATATTTTTTTGCCATTAAATGCCATTCAGCGAACAATGTGAGCGACTGTCATTAAATGCCATAAAAGCACAAAAATAACTAAACGATAAAATTCAATTATTAACTAAAAACCAAAAACAATGAAAAATTTGACAAAAATTTTCTTTGCGGTTGTGGCTGGAATGTTCGCATTCTCTTGCGTTACTGACACAACTGAGGATCTTGGTATCAACGCAGGTACCGAGGTTGGCTCGACCGTAACCGCATCGTTGGAGCAGGCTCGTACCCAGCTCGGCGAGAAGGCTGATGACGTCTATCCGCTCTATTGGAGCGAGGGCGATGCAATCGCTGTTAATGGCGTTGTTTCGAACCCATTGACCGCAGGTGGCTCGGCTGACGCTACTTTCAAGTTCAACTCGGAGCTCGTTTATCCTCTCCACGCAGTTTACCCTGCACCAGCTAATGGTGTTGTAGCCGAGACTGAGGGTGCACACGTTGTAACTTTCGCTGCTGTTCAGCCTTACACCGCTGGCACTTTCGCTTCAGGCGTAGCGCCAATGTATGGCCACGCAGAGGCAGAGGGCGACGCAGTACAGTTCAGCCACCTCTCGGGTGTTTTGTGCTTCAACCTCAAGGGTAACAGCGAGGTGCTCACAAGCGCAACTATCAGTGTAGAGAACGGCGCTATCGCAGGTAACTTCGACGTTGACTGCACTACAGGCACTTTGACTGCTCACGCTGACGCATCGAACACCGTATCGGTAACCTTCGGCGAGGGCTTGACTCTCGGCGCAGAGGCAACTCCTGTTTATGTAGCAGTTCCTGCAGGCGACTATGGCTACGTTTCGATCACTTTGAACACTGCTGACTCGCAGAAGATGACTCTCAAGTTCAACTCTTCGAACAAGCCTATCGCAGTTGGCGTTGTTCGTGAGTTCAATGTGGTTGAGTTCGAGGCTAACAACTTGGATAGCGATTGGTTCGAGATCTACACCGTTGCCGATATGCTCACCTTCGCAAAGAATGCAGCAGATTTCCCTTGGGTAGGTGCTAAGTTGATGGCAACCGTAGATATGTCGGAGGTTGATTGGACTCCAGCAGAGGGCTTCTCGAAGATTTTCGACGGTAACCGTGACGCTGGTCACAAGATTATCGGCTTGAACGCTCCTTTGTTTGGCGAGACTTCGGCTACAATCAAGAATGTGAACCTCAATGTAAATATCGAGGTATCAGAGAATACCTACTACGATTCGACAACTTCCGTTATGGCGTTGGCAGGTTTGGCTCGTATCTCAGAGGGTCCTATTTCAGACTGTACCGTTTCGGGTAATGTAGCTTGGGCAAGAAAGAAGAGCAACTCCATCACTTACATATTCGTGGGCGGCGTTGTTGGTTGGGCAAAGAAGGGCACATCGTTCAACAATGTGAAGAACGAGGCTAACATCTCATCTGTAAAGGCTAACAACACTACATTCCTCGGTGGTATTGCTGCTGTGAATGGTTCGAACGGTGGCGATGGCGAGGCAAGCATCATCAACTGTGAGAATACAGGTAATATTACCGTTGAGGCAAAGAACTATTCGGAGACAACAAGCCGCAACTCATATATCGGCGGTATCACAGGAAGTACATTTATTCCACTTACCATTTCAGGTTGTAAGAACTCGGGTAATGTAACTCACTACGACGCATACACAAAGAACTGCCATATCGGAGGCATCTACGGTGTTCAGTACGCTATTAAGCAGGTATCTATCCACAACTGCGAGAACACAGGTGACATCTATGCAAACACAACTTGTGGCGAGAATACCTACATCGGAGGTGTACTTGGCTCATTGTCCACCCCTAAGTACGACGGCGTAAACTTGTCTAACCTCAAGAACAGCGGTAATGTAACTGTCGAGGGTCAGGCTGTAGATCGCAGCATCTATATTGGCGGTGTTGCAGGTTATCTATCTGACAACACAGACGATACAACTATCGATGTCGAGAATTGGTACAACAGCGGAACCGTTACTGCAAATGCAAGCGGTAATGTTGAAGCGTCAACTTACACTTTGTACCTCGGCGGAGTATTCGGCAATGCAACTCGTGTCAATGTCATCAACTTCGACAACACAGGTAGCGTTATCTACGGCAAAGATTCTGCATTTACAAAGCCAAGCACAAATACCGATTTGTTTATCGGAGGTATTGGTGGCTACCGAGTAACAGGTAACGCAAAGAATTGCGACAACTCGGGAACAATCTATTTGCGAGGTGGTAACAGCCAGCACCACCACCAGATTGGCGGCGTATTCGGTCAGATCAACACCTACTCGGCAGTTATGGAAAACTGTACCAACAGCGGTACCATCGAGGTTGAATCAACATTCAAGCCAAAGCGTTGCCGTTTGGGTGGTTTGGTAGGTTGCCTCTACTACTCAATTATGAAGAACTGCGTAAATACCGGAAATGTTAACTACAACGCAAGCGAGACCTCTAACCAGATGTACCTCGGAGGTGCAGTTGGTTACGCTTACAGTTCGTCTACTGGCAATCATATTATTGAGAACGTCGCAAACAGCGGTAAGTTTACCGTAAATAAAGGTGTAAGCTCTGCTTCGGCTCAGATTTGCGTTGCAGGTATCGTAGGATCGGCTCAGAAGATCTACACCGACGCTTCGTGCATTAAGGATTGTACCAACATCGGCGATATCGAGATCAATCTCCCTACAACATTTACCGGTGTTGATGTTGGTGGTATCATTGCTCACCACAGCAACATTACCAACACAAATATCGCATTCTCGGGTAACAAGTCGTACTGCACAATCAAGGCATTGGGTTGGACTATTGCTGATGTAGGCACAGTCAAGGGTATCAATAACACTACTGTTCTTCTCCCTACAAACTGCTCGGCAGGTGGTAAGATTGTCCTTGCAAGCGAGGAGATTCTGGACGGTGAGGACGCTAACGGCGACAAGAACTACATCACCATTGAGACTCCTGGTGCATTGACCGCTGACAACTGGTTCAACTATGTTTACGCAGGTGGCAACAACCTCTTTACTGACGCTACCTACAACGGTTGCTCGCTCTTGGCAACAAAGCCAACCGTAACTTTGGTTACAACACCTCAGCCAACCCCTGCACAGTAATTAACAGAGTAGTTTAACCATTAAATTTCGGAAGTATTATGAAAAGAAATATTTTGAGCTATTCTGCTCCTGAGATGAATATCTACGAGGTTGTTGCCGAGCGCGGCTACAACGTAAGTGAT
>JAFYQY010000168.1 GCA_017559685.1 Alistipes sp. | reverse complement strand
ATCTGCTCAGATGTCTGCTCGTCGACATATGCCTTACCCTGCTTGATGAGGCGTACGGCAAAGTCCCACAACTGCTGGAAGTAGTCCGAAGCGTAGTACTCAGCGCCCCAGTCGAAGCCGAGCCACTTGATATCCTCCTTGATAGCCTCTACATACTCCACATCCTCCTTTGTAGGGTTTGTGTCGTCGAAGCGGAGGTTACATACGCCACCATAACGCTTAGCTACACCAAAGTCCATACAAATAGCCTTGGCGTGGCCAATGTGGAGGTAGCCGTTAGGCTCGGGCGGGAATCGTGTCTGCACACGCGTCTTACCCTGGGCGATACCCTCCTCGATAATCTCTTCCACGAAGTTCAAAGACTTCTCCTTTACTTCTGTTACTTCAGTTGTCATAGTGTTATCTATAGTTTTAATTACTTATTACTCTTACTCCATCCCTTTCTTTCGCTCGAGGCTTCGCTCATAGTCGAGCTTGACACCTATTTGCAGCCACTGTCTCGTTCCCCAGCCTGTGCCGTCTGACTCGAGTGTTATGCCCGCCTTGACACCCACCGTGTCGTTGAAGAAGGTGCGGTTATATGAAATGGCAATGGCATCGTAAATACCCTTATCAGTGCGATAGAGCGGCACGCCGTGATAGACATCTGCGCCGTAGCGATTGTAGTAGGTCAGTAGCGAACCCTTGCCCATATATAGGCGGTTAGATAGCTCAAGGCCTGCCCACTCAAGTGCCACGCACAACTCTCCACCCATAGGATACTGCCACACGTTCTCATTTATGCGGTCACGCTGCAACGACTGCACATACCTCAAGCACGCCTTTAATCGAACGAAATCTTTGCCCATATGCCACAACTCAGCACCATTGTACTCGACATATGGTGTAAGCATAATATTATCTACAACACCATCACGAGTCTCGGGGTTGTAGTCCTTGGCATAGTGGCCCATATAGAAGTCGTAGCCTACGAACAAGCCAGAACATTTGAACTCATATCTTCCTGACGACATTATAGCAAATGACTCGCGAGTATCGAAGCTTCGCATACCTGTGTAGTCCATTGCAAACTCGACATACGACACATTACCAACGCTCTCATATCGAGCCAAGACACCACTTATACTATTGTTGTGGAAGCAGTACGAGGGATCAAAAAAGAGCGGCGAACGCAGACCTCGCATAGCACTACGGGGAAAGATACCCGCATATAGCTTCACCTTGGGTGCTTGGTAGGCGTAGTAGAGTTGTAGCTTGGCAGACGACAAGAATTTGTCGTGACCGAAGTTCTGATAGAGGTCGGCACCCACCATAAGCTGATTGTGCTCCTGCCACTCGATGCCCACCTGGGGTGTTAGGCGAGCACCAAAGAGCGTACCCGAACTCACGCCCTTCATCGAGGCATACTCCGTATTGTCGAAGAGCGTTGCGAAGTTGACTCCGAGCTTTAGCTCCTGGGCACAAAGTGTGTACCCCCCCCCACAAACAAGGGCGAGCAACAGCATCAGGTATCTAAAAACTCGTGACATCGGCAAATCGACAAAAAAACATTTGGTGCAAATTTATCAAAAATATTTTATATTTTATTATTTTTGCGGCACGATAATTAAAAATACTTAATATATATGCGTAAATTACTTAACGAGGAGCTTGGACGTCCAACCATCGAGGAGTACGCCGCAGTGGAGAAACTCCCTGTAGCCATCATCCTCGACAACGTACGCTCAGCACAGAACGTAGGCTCATTCTTTCGCACTGCCGACGCCTTTGGCATCGAGCGTATCGAGCTTTGCGGCATCAGCTCGACCCCTCCAAACCGCGAGATTCATAAGACAGCTCTAGGCTCAGAGCTAAGCGTGGCGTGGCACTACCACCCTACCACTAAGGAGTGTGTCGAGGCCCTTCGACAGGAGGGTTACCGCATCATCGCCATCGAGCAGATCGAGGGTTCTACGATGCTCAACGACTTCCGTGCGGAGAGTGGCGTGAAGTATGCTCTCATCTTTGGCAACGAGGTGGAGGGTGTCGACCAGGCTATCGCCGACATTGTCGACTCGGCAATCGAGATTCCGCAGGTGGGCATCAAGCATTCGCTCAACGTATCTGTCTCTGCAGGCGTTGTTATGTGGGAGCTGTTCCGCCAGTTGCGATAGGAGTATGCAAAAAAAGTGAGTAAAATTTTGCAGAAACCAAAATAATTAGTATATTTGCACCGCTTTTGTGTACAAGAGTGGTTTAAGGAGGGTTGGGTGAGTGGCTTAAACCAGCAGTTTGCTAAACTGCCGATATCGTAAGGTATCCGCTGGTTCGAATCCAGTGCCCTCCGCAATAAAAGACCTACAAGGAATTGATTTTCAACCTTGTAGGTTTTT
>JAFYQY010000167.1 GCA_017559685.1 Alistipes sp. | reverse complement strand
GTTCAATCGCTTCAATCCATAGTGCGCCAAGATACGATTTTCATCGGTCAAGGCCACGATATCCGAGGCGATACTCAACGCCAACAAGTCGAGGAACTGCTCAATCTCGCTGAACGGAATGTTGTGCTTTTGCGAATAGGCTTGCACCAACTTAAAGCCGACACCGCAACCCGACAACTCATCGAAAGGATAGTTGCAGTCGTTACGCTTCGGATCGAGAACTGCTACGGCACGAGGAATCTCCTCGGCCGGAAGATGATGATCGCAGATAATAAAATCTACTCCTCTTTGTGTTGCATAGTCCACCTTCTCGACAGCCTTAATACCACAATCGAGGGCGATGATAAGTTTCACACCCTTCTTTGCGGCAATGTCGATACCCCTCTTCGAAATACCATATCCCTCGGTATAACGATCCGGGATGTAGAACATCAGATTGTTGTGTCCGATGTGGCGGAGAAATTTATATACGAGCGCAACGGCAGTTGTGCCATCTACGTCGTAGTCGCCATAGACCATAATCTTCTGGTTCTTGGCAACCGCCTCCTCCAATCTCTCGACCGCACGCTCCATATCTTTCATCAGGAACGGATTGTGCAGATCTTCGAGGCGAGGATTGAAAAACTTCTTCGCTTTGTCTACTGTGTCTATGCCTCTTTGTACCAACAGGTTCGCCAAAACTGCAGGAATTCTCAATGAGGTAGCAATGTGCTCTACCGTCAATGAGTTGCCCTGTGGTTTGACTACCCACCTTTTCTGAATAGGCATACTCGTTTAATTTTATTTTATATATTTTTTCTGATTTTATTTTCATACCTACTTTTGCTCGCTTTCAAGTTTAAAATTAGCCAGCAACTTTTCGCACAACACCCTGCTCGCCTCCTCGAACGACACCTCTCGTCCCAACTCCTTCGAGATCGAGGTCACGCCCTTATCGACGAAGCCGCAAGGATTGATCATCGTGAACCATTTGAGGTCGGTCGAGGCATTCAATGCCAAGCCGTGCATCGTAACAAAACGGGATGCCTTGACGCCTATAGCGCACACTTTGCGCCAATTGCGTTGCACCCTCTCGCCGTTCGGCAACTCCGCTTCATCGCAGAGCCACACTCCCGTAGCACCCTCCAAGCGACGGCCCTCAATGCCATACTCGGCAACCGTCTCGATGATACTCTGTTCCAAAATTTCAATATAGCGGCGCAAGCCTATGCCCAACTTATCCAGATCGAGAATCGGATAGCAGACCACCTGTCCCTCGCCGTGAAAGGTTATATCGCCGCCACGGTCGATGTGGTAAAACTCTGCCCCGAGAGCCTTCAATCGCTCCTCGTCGATAAGCATATTGCTCATCTTGCCACTCTTACCAAGCGTATATACTGCGGGGTGCTCCACGAAGATTATCGTACCTACAAAATCGCTTCCGTCGCCCTGCTTTGCGAGCAGTTCATTGAAGAGGCTCTGCTGATACTCCCAACACTCCTTGTAAGGCATACGCCCTACCCATTTGCACTCGACACGCATATATACTATAATCGCTGTTCGCCAGCTGTTAAACCAAACAGTCGGGAACAAATTCTAACGTCGAGAGATTTGCAACTACTAAAGTGTTGCCTTGATGGAGGAGAGAGCCTCGTCTGCGAGGTACGAAGAACGCACCAACGGACCACTTGCACAGTGGGAGAAGCCCATATCGAGAGCCAACTGTCGGTATCGTTCGAATGTTTCGGGGGTGATATATTCCGCAACGGGAACCTGCTCCTCCGAAGGTCGAAGATACTGTCCGAGGGTTACAATCTTCACGCCCGCATCACGCAAGTCGTGCAAGGTTTGTACCACCTCCTCTTCGCTCTCGCCAAGTCCTACCATCAATCCGCTTTTGGTCGTTACCCCTCTCTCGCTCATATAGCGCAATGTCGCCAACGATGTGCGATATGTCGCTTTGGCACGCACTGTGGGGGTAAGACGCTCCACGGTCTCGATGTTATGCCCGATAATATCGGGCTTCGAAGCCATCACCACCTCCAACGAAGCGGGCTCGGCATCGAAATCAGGAATAAGGAGCTCAATTGTTGCGTTTGGATTCTTCGCTTTGATGGCCTCGACAGTCTGCGCCCAATGCGCCGCACCACCATCAGCCAAATCGTCACGAGTAACAGAAGTTACCACAACGTGTCGAAGTCCCATAAGGTTTACACTCTCAGCCACCTCTTGTGGCTCTACCGGATTTGGAGGCAACGGTTTGCCTGTTTTGGTTGCGCAAAAACGACAACCTCGGGTACAAACATCGCCCAAAATCATAAATGTGGCTGTTCGCTTACTCCAGCATTCAGCCTTGTTCGGGCATCGTCCGCTGCTACAAATCGTATGGAGAGAGTGTTCACGCACTATGCGAGCGACCTCCGCAAAAGTATCGCTTTTGTGGAGTCTGATTTTCAGCCAATTAGGCTTTCTCGCTGGTGCATTTTCACCATACAACTTCGGCATTCTTTTTTAAGTTCATTATTCCTATTGGCACAAAATTAAACAAAAAAACTGAGAATTAAAAATTAAAAATTAAAAATTTTTCAGTTTTTTGAGTTTTTAGTGGCAACAAGGGTGTGAAGGGTATTAAGGGAGATTAAGGGAATTTAGAGAGTTTAGAGAGTTTAGGGAGCACCCTAATTCTCTAAATTCACTACTCTCTACTAACTACTCTCTACTAATTACTCTCTACTCTCTAAAAAAAGAAGGCGGTATTGCTACCACCTTCCTTTATGCCAATCAGAACGATTTTACAACCAGCCGCCGTTGGTCTGAACAGCCTCTTTCGAAATTACAACGAACTTGCGAACAACCTCGGTCGGATAAGGTTTCTTGTTATTCTCGAGCGAGCCTCCACCAACGAGCATTGTAACAGAGATAGTTGCAACGCCCACCTTGGTTGTCTTTACGCTAATTTTACCGTCGGCATACTCGCCTACGGTAAGACCTACAGCCTCAACGTCCTCCTCCGAAACCTTCGTGCTATAGTGCTGAGCATCACCGATACCTGTACCGAAGTATGTCGAAAGGTCGATATCAACCTGCTCGCCAACCTTCACAACCTTGCAAGGAGTTCCCTCAACCTGCAAGAGCAACTTGTAGGCATCAACATAGCCCGCACCGAGCTTACCCTTGTAGCTTGGATAGTCAAGTGTAAGCGACGAACCATCTTGGAATTGGAGTGTCATACCACCTACGAGGTAAGGGGTTACATCGTTTGTAGCCGAAAGGAGCAACGAACGGAACTCCTTAGCAGTGTAGTGTTTACCCAACTGCTTCGCATACGAAAGGCCGAGTGCGGCAACGCCCGAAACGTGCGGACACGCCTGCGAAGTACCCTGCATCAAACCGTAGTTTGGCTTGCCGCTTACCGAGAACTTGGCAGGGATAGTCGAGAGAATCTCGCCATTCTTGTAGATATTCTCGCCACCAGGAGCCAAAATATCGGTACCTGGGCCGTGGTCGGTATAGTATGCCGGACGAGCCGATGGGCTCATTGCCGCAACAGCGATACAAGGCTCGTATGCACCAGGATAGCCTGGACGTGGAGCGTTATCGTTACCCGCTGCAAAGATCAACAAACCTCCCTTGATAGGATCATCTGCCGAGCCTGCATTCTTCACGAAGTAGTCCATTGCAGCAGCCTCCGAAGCGAGTTGCTGCTTGTACTCCTTATCATTTCCTGGGCCGAGATAGTAGCTTGGATAACCCGAGGCCTCAGATGATGTATACCCCCAGCTATTCTGCGAGATAAGCGCACCATTATCCGCTGCATACTGCAAAGCACGAACAAGGCCGCTTGTAGTAGCGCCGTCATTACCCTTGAAAATCTGAATCGACATAAGCTTCACGCCGTCGCCCTTGCCGCTACCACCTGCGATACCGCAAACGCCAACGCCGTTATTGCTCTCGGCAGCAACAATACCCGCAACGTGAGTACCGTGACCCGAGTCGCCTGTATTTGTCCAAGAGATTGTTCCTGTCGATGTAACGAAGTTAAAGCCGTAGATATCGTCCTTATAACCATTACCGTCGTCATCAACACCAGCCTGACCATTGAGCTCAGCCTCATTAACCCACATATTGTTCTGTAAGTCCTCGTGGTTGTACTGCACACCCTCATCGACAACCGCCACAACAATCGAAGGGTCGCCTGTACAGAGTTTCCAAGCAGGAACAACATTCACATCAGCACCAGCAACAGCCTTGGTAACACCCGAGATAGAAGGTGTAACCAAACCACCGTTACCGAGGTTCTCAATACCCCACTGATAGACTGCGTAGGTATCATCGAACGGGTTCTGTTTAGCAGCACGAGTTACAGGAGCATCGTCATTCGAGAGCTCTACAGCCACCGCCTTTGGTGCGCCTACACGCTTCACACGGTGCACATACTGCACACGCTCAATCTCGCCAACCTTTGCCAAGCGAGTTGCCACGCTCTCCATATCGCTCGACTCATCGAAGCGAAGCTCATACCACAGGTGGTATCCACCTGCATAGACCTTCTCACGGTTCTTCTCGGTAACCACAAAGAGTGGCTCTACCGAATAACCATTAACCTCGTCGAGAACAGCATCCACACCGCTAACACCAGTGCGAGTAGCACCGCTACGGGTAGCACACTCAGCCAAACGACTCTCTGCTGACGGCTCGAAGCGAACGATAATCGATCCACCCACGCAACCGCCCGAGCCATTCAAAATCTTCTCGCTTGCAGGGGTGTTTTCAACTGCAACCTGCTTATCCTCCAAATCTGCTGTACAAGCCGACAACATAGCGACTGCAACAGCTACATATAGAATCTTTTTCATCTTTTTTTCTCCTCTTTTACAACGGTTTAACATCGTTAGCCGAAGCACATCTGCTCTGTACTGTTGCCGATGCAGGCAATGTTGCCCACTCGTACACAGCCACCTCCAACGCATTCTCGACATTTGTCAAAGTGAGTATCTTTGCCTCCTTGTCTACAACATAGCTGTAGTCGCACAACCACTCTGTACCGTCGTCATAAACGCCCGAGATAATAGAGTTCTCCTCGTCGTTGGTGTAGGTTCCGTTGAACACGGTAAACTCCAACGTCTCGGTACGCTGATAAATTGCAAACTTACCATCCTTGCCGAAGTCGATGTAGATATCGACATCAACATTCGTTGCGTTAAGGTTTACCAAGTGCCAGCAACCCGCCAACTCAACAACCTTCTCGGTTCCACCATTGCCGTTACCGTTACCGTTGCCACCGCCCCAATTTATTTCAAAGCCATCGCAGGCAGTCATACCGCCAAGCAGAGCCAACACGCAGGCCAAGTGCAACACATAGTTTTTCACTCTTCGTATCATATCTTTCAAAAATTTATATGCGCATTTTCGTGCAAAGATAGGCATTTTAGCGCAAAGTGAAGCAACTACGACGAAAAAACTATTGTTTTTTATCAAAATCATTCGTATCTTCGCAGAAAAGATAACTCAAAAAAACAGAAAATAATGATTAAGAAAGTATCTCTCTTTGCAGTCGCTTTGGCGTGCCTTTTCAGCACAACAGCACAATCGAAGGATGGCGGTATCGACGCCAAGATGTTGAACAAATTGCGTAGCGGATACACCGCATCGCCCGAGCAGAAGGCTATCAAAAATGCTCTCGTTTCGACCTCTATCGCCACTCTCGCAACCAATAGCGAAAACCTCGCAATGTGCGACACCCACTTCTCGCACAAGGTTAAAACCAAAGGTATCACCGACCAGAAATCGTCGGGTCGTTGCTGGCTCTTTACGGGCTTGAACGTCTTGCGTGCCAAGATGATTAGCACCCACAATCTCGCCGAGATGGAGTTCTCGCAGAACTACTGCTCGTTCTACGACCTGCTCGAGAAGTCAAATCTCTTCTTGCAGGCTATCATCGACACCCGTGCGCTTCCACTCGACGACCGCAAGGTCGATTGGTTGCTCCACAACCCTATCGGCGACGGCGGACAATTCACAGGCGTATCAAACCTCATTATGAAGTATGGCGTAGTGCCAAAGGAGATTATGCCCGAGACTTTCCAGAGCAACAACACCCGCAATATGCGCACCATTCTCTCGCTCAAGTTGCGTGAGTATGCACTCGCCCTCCGCAATGCCAAGAACGAGAAGGCTGCATCGAATTTGAAGGTGGAGCAGTTGACCGAAATTTACCGCATTTTGGTGGAGTGTTTGGGCGTTCCGCCAACCGAGTTTGAGTGGACTCACCGCAACCGCAAAGGCGAGATCGTTTCGACAGAAAAATACACACCTAAGTCGTTCTACGACAAGTTTATAGGTAGCGACCTCGAGAAGAACTATATTATGGTTATGAACGACCCTGCACGAGAGTATGGCAAGGTCTACGAAATCGAGTACGACCGCCACGTCTACGATGGCGAGAATTGGCTCTACATCAACCTTCCAATCGAGCGCATCAAGGAGATGGCTATCGCCTCGATCAAGGATAATACCGCAATGTATTTCTCGTGCGATGTGGGCAAGTTCCTCGACCGCACAAAGGGCACTCTCGACCTCGCAAACTTTGACTACGAGTCGTTGTTCCGCACCTCGTTCCCGATGAACAAGAAGGAGCGCATTCAGACCTACGCAAGTGGTTCTTCGCACGCTATGACTCTCATCGCCGTAGACCTCGACGAGAAGGGTGCACCACGCAAGTGGATGGTCGAGAATAGCTGGGGCGTAAAGTCGGGCTACAAGGGCAACCTCATTATGACCGACGAGTGGTTTAACGAGTATATGTTCCGCCTCGTTGTCGAGCGCAAATATGTACCGCAGGATATCCTCGATATGCTCAACCAGAAGCCGATTTTGCTCCCTGCTTGGGATCCTATGTTTGCACCTGAAGAGTAACCAGCCCCGTCCCACAAAACCCTATGATTATGAAGCGATTAACTCTACTTTTTGTACTACTCTCGGCACTCTGTTTCGACTCATTTGCCTGCACCTCGGCAATAGTTGCACCACAGCGCTCGAGCGAGGGCGTGCCGTTGCTTTGGAAGCACCGAGACAACGCCAAATATACCAACACCCGCATCGAGTATCTCTCCGACGGAAAGTATGCCTATAGTGCCATTGTGCCGAACACCTCAAAATTTGCAAAAGGCGTCTACGCAGGCGTCAATGAGAAGGGCTTGGGCGTTATCAGCACCGCCACCAAGAATCTCCCCGAGGCGACACCCGAGGAGTATAAGGCGTGTACGCTGCGTCGAATGAGTGGCGGAGTGATGTGGAACGCCCTACGAGAGTGCGCCACAATCGACGAGTTGGAGGAGTTGCTCAAAGTAACCAAGCGCAGTCGTCGCTCGCACTCGAACTTCGGAATCGGAGACGCTACGGGAGCAGTTGCCTATTTCGAGGTTTGGGACTTGGGCTACCGTCGCTTCGATGTTAGTGCAAGTGGCAATGACGGCTTCGATGTACGAGCCAACTTCTCGCACGCTGGCGACCCCAAAAAGAAGGGATCGAGCAAGCGCCGTTACGACCTCATTATGAAGGAGATGAGCGAGCACAATGGCAACTTCTCGCCACAAGATTTTATCGGCTACTCACGCTCGTATAATAGTATTAAGTATGGCAATGTACTCGACAGCGACACCAAGTACTACTGCAGCAACCACACAGTACCTCGTGCCTCGACCGTAGGCGCATTCGTAATGGTTTGCGACGGCGAGAGTCCACGTATGCTCGTAATAAACGGACACTCGGTATCGGGCGTTGCTGTGCCTGTCTACGTAAAGGCAGGAACAAACATCCCCGAGTGCGTTCACGGCAATGCAATGCGAGAACTCTCGAACGAGTTTCGTGCAAAAGCCTACACCACCGTTGGCAAGAAGAAGCTCCTCAACAAGGAGTTGGTAAGCAAAGTTTTGAAAATCAAGCAACCTAAAATCGAGATGCCAAGGGAGATGCCTTCTGATATCGTCTCCTTCAATGCAAAGATCGACAAGGCGTTTGCCAAGCACGAGAAGCGAGTTCGCCGAGTGCTGAAGAAATACTAAAATATCGCAAAATAGAGGCGCAAAACCACCGATTTGGGGTATAAAAACCTCTATTTTGTGTAAAACACAACCCTAAAAAGATGCAAAGTGTACCGCTTTGCATTTTTTTTATTATCTTTGCGCAATTATAACCGAATTTATTTTGAATTTAATTTGTCGTATGAAGTTCAAAGAGTATAAAAATCTCGATTTATCGGCGCTCGCCAACGAAGTTTTGGGCGAGTGGGACAAGAAAGATACCTTTGCAAAGAGTATCGAAACACGTGAGGGTGCACCAGCATTTATCTTCTTCGAGGGCCCGCCTTCGGCGAATGGTATGCCAGGTATTCACCACGTTATGGCACGTACTATCAAGGATGTTTTCTGCCGTTACAAGACACAGCAGGGCTACCGTGTAAACCGTAAGGCGGGTTGGGATACCCACGGTTTGCCTGTAGAGTTGGGTGTTGAGAAGACTCTCGGCATCACCAAGGAGGATATCGGCAAGAAGATCACTGTCGAGGAGTACAACCGTCGCTGTCGTGAGGATGTGATGAAGTACACCGATGTATGGAGCGACCTTACACACCAGATGGGTTATTGGGTAAACCTCGACGATCCATATATTACATACGACAACAAATATATCGAAACTTTGTGGTATCTCCTCAAGCGACTCTACGATAAGGGTTTGCTCTACAAGGGTTATACCATTCAGCCATATTCGCCAGCGGCAGGTACAGGCCTTTCGACTCACGAGTTGAACCAGCCTGGTTGCTACCGTGATGTTAAGGATACAACTTGTACTGCACAATTCCGCATCGTACGCAACGAGAAGAGCGAGCACCTCTTCGAGGGCGCTGAGGGAGAGTTATTCTTCCTCGCTTGGACCACCACTCCGTGGACTCTGCCTTCGAACACCGCACTTTGTGTTGGCCCGTCGATTGAGTATGTTCGTGTAAAGTGCCAAAACCCATACACCGAGGCTCGCCAGACAATCATTATGGCGAAGGATCTAGTAGGCTCATACTTCGGTAAGAAGCAGGAGGGCACCTTCGAGGTCGAGGAGCAGACTTTCAAGGGTAAGGAGTTGGAGGGCATCAGCTACGAGCAGCTTATCCCTTGGGTTAAGCCTATGGGCGATGCGTTCCGAGTTATCGTTGGCGACTATGTAACAACTTCAGATGGTACAGGTATCGTACATATCGCACCAACCTTCGGTGCTGATGACGACCGTGTGGCTCGTGCCGCAGGTATCTCGCCTCTCTTTATGGTTGATACCGCAGGTAAGAACTGCCCTATGGTTGATCGCTCGGGTCGCTTCTTCCGTTTGGAGGACCTCGACGCCGAGTTTACAGCAAACTACGTAGATGTTGAGCTCTACAAGGAGTGGGCTGGTCGCTACGTTAAGAACGCTTACGACGCTGCGTTGGCCGATAGCGACACTACGCTCGACATCGACATCTGCGTGATGCTCAAGGGCGAGAGCAAGGTCTTCAAGATTGAGAAGCACACCCACTCGTACCCACACTGCTGGCGTACCGACAAGCCTGTCTTGTACTACCCTCTCGACTCGTGGTTTATCCGCACCACTGCGCTCCGTGAGCGTATGATGGAGTTGAACAACACCATCAAGTGGCAGCCTGAATATACAGGCTCAGGTCGATTCGGCAAGTGGTTGGAGGGCTTGGTTGATTGGAACCTCTCTCGTTCACGTTTCTGGGGTACTCCACTCCCAATCTGGGCTACCGAGGATTACTCGGAGATGAAGTGTATCGGCTCGGTTGAGGAGCTTATGGGCGAGATTGAGAAGTCAATCGCCGCAGGCTTTATGACCGAGAACCCATACGCAACATTCAAGGTGGGCGATATGTCGGCAGAGAACTACTCGACCGACCACCTCGATCTCCACAAGCCGTATGTTGACAGCATCGTTCTCGTATCGTCGAAGGGCGAGCCTATGCGTCGTGAGAGCGACTTGATCGACGTTTGGTTCGACTCGGGTGCTATGCCATACGCACAGCGTCACTATCCATTCGAGAATGCCGAGAATTTCGACAAACTCTTCCCTGCAGACTTCATCGCCGAGGGTGTGGATCAGACCCGTGGTTGG
>JAFYQY010000166.1 GCA_017559685.1 Alistipes sp. | reverse complement strand
TCGAGCCACGTAACACTCGTTTCCGTATTATCCGTGCTTTGCAGTCGTTGGCAACCAAGCGTTTGCAGAACCCTGCTCGTAAGCACTCGAATATTCCATTGTAATCCACTCTAAAAAAACGGAGAAAATTATGGAGAATGTTGTAAATATGGGCTGGATCGATATGCTTTTGATGGCAGGTATCGGCTTCGGTGTTGTATTCTGCGTGCTCGTACTCCTCATCTTCATTATGAAGGGTATGGGTTGGGCATTTACTCGCCAGAAGAAGGCTGAGAAGGCTGCTAAGGCTGCTGCTGCAGGTGTTGCAGTTGCCGAGGACGACCACGAGGCTATTACCGACCAGGAGATTGCTGCAGCGATTATCACTGCCCTCAAGCTCTACAAGAGCAACTTGCACGACCAGGAGTCGGAGATGCTTACCATCCACCGCATCACTCGTGCATACTCGCCTTGGAGCTCTAAAATTCACGGATTGACTCAGTTACCTGAGCGTAAATAATTAAGACTTAAGAAACGAAATGAAAAAGTATTCATTGAAAATCAATGGCAACCCATACGAGGTTAAGATTGAGGATATTAACGAGTCGTCGACTATGGCTCGTGTAACCGTTAACGGTACAAAGTATGATGTTGAGATTGAGGGTGGCAAGGCATCTGTAGTTAAGAAGCCTGCTGTAGTTGCTGCTCCAGAGGCTACTGGTCTTTCGGTAACTCCAAAGACTCCTATCGCAACTAAGCCAGCTGCTCCAGCTGCTGCTGCATCGGGCTTGAAGGTTACTTGTCCGCTCCCAGGTACAATCATCGCATTGAACGTTAAGGAGGGTGACACTGTATCGGCTGGTCAGACTCTCCTCGTATTGGAGGCTATGAAGATGGAGAACAACATCGACGCAGAGCGTGGTGGTGTTGTTAAGCAGGTACTTGTTCAGGCAGGTGCGACTGTAATGGAGGGTGATGTTTTACTTGTTATTGAGTAACGCTTATGATTTCATTTTTGCAGTCAGATAATGCAATTCTCGGAAAGGTTGTCGAGTTTGTCGAGACTTCGGGAATTGGCCTCTTCTTTGCGGATGGAGGTTGGAAGATGGCGGTGATGATCGCCTTGGCTTGCTTCCTTCTCTACCTCGCAATTAAGAAGCAGTTCGAGCCACTTTTGTTGCTCCCTATCGCATTTGGTATGTTGCTCACCAACCTCCCTGGTGCAGATATGTTCCATTCTTCATTATTTGCAGAGGGCCATATCCATTGGACAGGCTTGTTAGGCGAATTGAAAGGATTGCCTCTAGATCATCCAGATTACTACAAACCTGCCACTTTTGTAGACGCTGCTGGTCTTTTGGACTACCTCTACCTCGGCGTTAAGATGGGTATCTACCCTTGCTTGATCTTCATCGGTGTAGGTGCTATGACCGACTTCGGTCCACTTATCGCTAACCCTAAGAGTTTCTTGCTCGGTGCGGCTGCACAGTTGGGTATCTTCGCAACCTTCTTGGGTGCGTATGCCCTTGGCTTTGCTCCAAACGAGTGTGGCTCAATTGGTATTATCGGTGGTGCTGACGGCCCTACTTCGATCTTCCTTACTGCTAAGCTTGCTCCTGAGTTGCTCGGTCCTATCGCTATCGCAGCATACTCGTATATGGCTCTCGTGCCTGTGATTCAGCCGCCAATTATGAAGGCTCTCACTACCGAGAAGGAGCGTAAGATCAAGATGACTCAGCTTCGTCAGGTGTCGAAGACCGAGAAGATTATCTTCCCTATCATCCTC
>JAFYQY010000165.1 GCA_017559685.1 Alistipes sp. | reverse complement strand
TTCGCCTTGTCGAAACGAGTGATGCTATCCTCCTCGGTGCGGTATGTTGGCTCCTCGACCTGTGGCTCGTACTCCTCGCCAAGAATAGAGTCCACCTTGCCACCGTTGCGGTTGATTGCCAAAATCTCACGAACACGTGAGGTTGGGATGGTTACCAAGTTCGACATCGAGTCCTTGCTTGTCGAGAAGGTCATTGTATGAGCGAGAATATCGCTCTTAACGAGGAAGTATTCGCCGTCGATAGCCTGAAGTGGCTCACGCAAGCGTGGCATCGAGCGACGAGCGTCGGCATAGACGTCGTACTCGTAGGTCAAACAACACTTCAATTTTGAACACTGACCCGCCAACTTCAATGGGTTGAGCGAGAGGTCTTGTACTCGTGCAGCGCCCGTAGTTACGCTTGTGAAGCTCGATACCCACGAAGCACAGCATAACTCACGTCCGCAAGCTCCAATACCGCCAATGCGACCAGCCTCCTGACGAGCACCAATCTGCTTCATCTCGATGCGGATGTGGAACTGCTCGGCAAAGACCTTGATGAGTTCACGGAAGTCGACACGACCATCGGCGATATAGTAGAAGATCGCTTTGATCTTGTCGCCCTGGTACTCCACGTCGCCAATCTTCATATCGAGACCCATATCGGCTGCAATTTGGCGTGAGCGAATCATCGTCTCGTGCTCGAGAGCGATAGCCTCCTGCCACTTCTCGATGTCGTAAGGGCGTGCCTTGCGGTATATCTTCTTGAACTCGCCATTCTGTGGGTTAAAGCCGATGCGCTTCATCTGGCGTGCCACCATATCGCCCGTGAGCGAGATGATACCGATATCGTGACCAGGAGTTGCCTCCACTGCTACGATATCGCCCACTTCGAGTTGAAGGTTGTTTACATTCTGATAGAACGAGCGACGTGTATTCTTGAAACGTACCTCGTAGATATCGGTTGGGAAGTTGTCGGGGTACTCGGCAAGCCAAGGCTCCTCGTGCAAGCGGAAGCAACCACGTGCCTCCTTCGCTACGGGCTCGCCCGCCTCGTTTACGCCAAAGGTACAGCCACGACCAACTTCGGGTTTATCATATTTTGTGTAATCCATAGTGTGCAAAATAGTATATTTTGCCCAAAGATACGAATAAAATTAAAAATGAAGAATTAAAAATTAAAAATTTTTACTGCCAAGAGTGGCAGAGAGATGAAAGGTTACGATATTTTTCGCAGATAGTGCATATACTTGCGTATCTTCAAACCGTAGAGAAGTGCGGCGGTCGAGAGTCCCACGATGTAGCCTACGATAAGGCCTGGAGCACCCATTCCGAGCTTGAAGGCTACGAAATAGCCTACAGGAATGTTGATGACGATGTAGGCAATAAAGGCGACGATTGCGATGCTCTTGACCTGCTGTAGGCCTCGTAAAATACCCACTAGGATGCACTGCAACGCATCCGAGACCTGGAAGGTGGCGTAGAGCACAATCATCTGCGAAGCGAGGGCTATAGCCTCCTCGTTCTGGGTGAACATCAGTGGCATATGGTGGCGCAAGATGACGAATAGAGAGAATACGCTCAAGCCCCAAATAACGGCTATGGTGATGGCAGAACGCACTACATCGGCTATCTCCTCGATGCTTCTGCGACCAAAGGCGTGCGAGACGCATATCGTGGTGGCTGAGCCGAGCGAGAGTATGAGCATAAAGGTGCAGTTGCCGTAGGTGTTACTTATCTGATTGGCGCCTATCGCCTCGGTGCCAAACCATCCCATCATCACGCCTGTGACGATGAAGGCTAACGCCTCCAAGACCATCTGTCCCGCAATTGGGAGTCCGAGTTTGAGCAGTCGGAGCGAGTTACGAAGGTGGTCGACCTTACGACTAAAGAGACTCAAATACTCACGGTAACGCTTTGCTCCGATGAAGTAGAGACCGAGCATTATAGGATTGAGTATGCGTGAGATAAGGGTTGCTAAACCTGCGCCATAGGCGCCCATAGGCTCGAAACCGCACTTGCCGAAGATGAAGATGTAGTTCAGAGCAATGTTCACGAGGTTGGCAATCACAGCCACAATCATCGCCGACTTGGTGTTGCCTACGCCCTCCAAGAACTGCTTTATAGCACCGTAGAGCATCACAAACGGCAAGCCGTACGCCATAAGTCGGTAGTAGGGCAGAGCCATATCGACAACCTCGGCGGGTTGGTCAAGTAGGTAGAGCAGAGGCTCGCTTGCAATCTGCAAGAGCATACACACCACGCCAAATATAGGGTAGAGCAGGAGTGAACTCTGCAAGTAGTGCGCCATCTCTTGCTTGCGGTGCTGTACGAACATCTCGCCGATGACGGGCGTAAGACCGATGGTGAGGCCTATGCAGACGAAGAAAAAGAGCCACGAAATAAGCGTTCCGAAGGCTACGGCCGAGAGTGGAGTGGTATCATCCCCTCCGAACTGACCAACCATAGCGGTGTCGGCAACCTGCACGGCAATGTAGCCGAGTTGTGCCAACATCACAGGCAGGGCAAGTCGAAACAACTCACCAGCCTTCGAAAGGTATTTGCGGGATAATAGCATGTTTTTAAGTAAGGGTGATAGGGTAATTGATGGCAACGAATGGCATTCGTTCGCTAGCGCTCACTTAATGGCATTTAATGGCAAAAACGCTCTACGACTTGCCATTTAGCAGTCGGCAGACTGTGATTGCCATTCAGGGCTAAAAGCCCGCATGTCATTCAATGCCATTCTTGTTTGTCGTGCAACCGCCTATCAGCTCTTTATTTTACGAACAATATCTCTCTATACTTTGGCAGCGTCCAAATCTGGTCGTCTACGACCTCCTCCAATTTGTCTACCTCGGTGCGAATCTTGTCGAAATAGATCGCTACGGTATCGTGGTAGGCAATAGCCTTCGAGCGAGTATTCTCGATGACGTTTGCCCTCTTGCGTGCCTCAATCATATCGTGTACCAAGGTCTGTATCAGGGCGGTACGACGCTGAATGAGCTTTATGAGTTCGGTGTCGCTTGTCGACTCCATACCCAGCTGGTTCATCTTCCATACCTTGTCGAGCAGGATATCCTCGTAGCGTGAAGCGATAGGTACGATGTGGTTCATCGCCAACTCGCCCAATACTCGTGCCTCAATCTGTATCTTCTTGACGTACTGCTCCCATTTGATCTCGGTACGAGCCTCAAGCTCCTTTGCAGTGTAGACGTTCATCTTGCCGAAGAGATCGATGCTCTGCTCGTCGAGGTAGCGGTCGAGCACCAATGGTGCCGAGGTCTCGCAGTCCAAACCACGCTTCTCAGCCTCCTTGCGCCACTCCTCCGAGTAGCCGTTGCCGTCGAAGCGGATAGCCTTGCACTTGCGTATCAACTCACGCAACACCTCGTATATTGCCTTGTCCTTCTTTTCACCCTTGGCGATGCGCTCATCCACCATCTTGCGGAAGTCAGTCAATGCCTCAGCCACAGCGGTGTTGAGCACAATCATCGCATCGGCGCAGTTGTCCGACGAGCCTACAGCACGGAACTCGAAACGATTACCTGTGAAGGCAAATGGCGAGGTGCGGTTGCGGTCGGTATTGTCGAGCAGGAGCGACGGAATCTGCGTCAAGCCACCCATACGGAATACGTTCTTCGAGTCGAAGCGGATATCCTCGTTGTCGAGTGACTCCTCAATCTTGTCGAGTACCTCCGAAATCTGCGTACCGAGGAAGGTCGAGATGATGGTTGGAGGAGCCTCGCCTGCACCCAAGCGGTGCTCGTTCGAGGCGCTCATTACCGAAGCCTTCAATAAGCCATTGTGGCGGTGTACCGCAGCGATGCTGTTGACAAGGAAGGTCATAAACTGCAAGTTTTCGAAGGCGGTGCGACCTGGCTTGAGGAGGTTTACTCCCGTATCTGTGCCGAGCGACCAGTTGTTGTGTTTACCCGAGCCGTTGATGCCCTTGAATGGCTTCTCGTGCAACAAAACACGGAAGTGGTGGCGTGTAGCGACCTTGCCCATAACGGTCATCAGAAGCTGGTTGTGGTCGTTTGCGAGGTTGGCCTCCTCGTAGATAGGCGCCAACTCATATTGGTTTGGTGCCACCTCGTTGTGGCGTGTCTTTAACGGAATACCGAGCTTCAAGCACTCATACTCCAAGTCCTTCATAAAGGCGAGCACTCGCTGTGGAATAGCTCCGAAGTAGTGGTCGTCGAGCTGCTGGTTCTTTGCCGACTCGTGTCCCATAAGGGTGCGACCCGTCTGCACAAGGTCGGGACGTGCCGACCAAAGGGCATCATCCACGAGGAAGTACTCCTGCTCCCAGCCGAGGAAGACCTTCACTCGCTCGACATTGCGGTCAAAGTATTTGCAAACTTCGGTAGCGGCGTTAGATACCGCTGTGATAGAGCGCAAGAGTGGAGTCTTGTAGTCGAGAGCCTCGCCCGTGTACGATATAAATACGGTAGGGATGCAGAGTGTCGTGTCTACGATGAAGGCTGGCGATGTAGGATCCCACGCCGAGTAACCACGTGCCTCGAAGGTGTTGCGGATACCGCCACTCGGGAACGATGACGCATCGGGCTCCTGCTGTACGAGCACCTTGCCCGAGAACTCCTCCAACATGCCGCCCGTGCCGTCAGGCTCCGAGAACGAATCGTGCTTCTCGGCAGTTCCTCCCGTGAGGGGCTGGAACCAGTGGCAGTAGTGGTCGGCACCATTCTCGAGCGCCCACTGACGCATTCCCGCCGCCACCGCATCGGCAATATCGGCCGAGAGTGTGGTGTTGTTTTCGATGGTATCGAGCAGAGCCGTGTATATCTGCTTGTTGAGGTACTTGCGCATCTGCGTGCGACCAAAAACCATAACGCCGAAGTAGTCCGAAGGGTTCTGTGCCGGAGCACTCACCTCTACGGGCTTGTGGTCGAGAGCCTTCTCGAACATCTTGAATCGTAGCAACGACATAATCTTTCTGTTTTGCGTTTATGGTGCAAAGGTATAAATAAAATTCAATTAAAAAATAAAAATTAAAAATTAAAAATGCTGTTTTATTGAAAAACGATAATATTTGAGAGTTGAAAGTCGAGAAGCTGAGGGTTGAAAGTTGGCGATTTATCGAAAAACGATAATCGGGTGATGAAGTATTAGGGAGATTGAGGAAATT
>JAFYQY010000164.1 GCA_017559685.1 Alistipes sp. | reverse complement strand
TCCTGCTCCATAGAAATCATCGTGTTACGCAAGATATTCTGCTTCTCGGCAAGGTCAGCCTCCGACTGCAAAATCTGCATCGAGAGGGAGTTGTTCGACATTTCGAGGATTACATCGCCACGCTTAACCGATGTTCCCTCCTCGGCAACGATACGCTCCACAACGCCCGACTCAAGAGGGGACAACTGAACGGTTGTCATAGGCTGCACCGAGCCCGTAAGGCGTACATAGTCGTTGAACTCACCCTGCTCGACGGTGGCGATATTTAGTAGCTGTGCATCGACACGCAAGGTCGAGGAGTTATCCCGAAACACCAACCAGCCGATAAAGAGTGTCAAGGCTGCCACACCAACCCACACAAGGTTTTTCTTCTGAAAGATGGCTTTCAAGCCCTTCTTCTTTTCAAGTTTAATATCCATATTGTTTGAGTTTTTATCATTATCTGTTATCTCTAATTTCGCTGAAGCTCTGTGAGCCACTCTCAACAGCGTGTACATTGACACTCTTGCCGCCTGAGAATCGCCATACGATTTGCAGACCAATATTCTGTACTGGCTGTGTGTAGCGGTCTGTAATCATTATATCGTCAACATATCGATCCATCTTACGACGATTGCCGAGAGCTGTGAATGATAAGGTTATCTGCAACTTATCTTTGCACAAGTTTTTATATATCTGGCCATTTACAGCATATACTGCGTGGTATGTGCGGTCGAATGACTTAAATGTAGGCTCGAACATCATATTCAACATACCTCCCCAACCGTGATTAAAACTGAATGTATTATTCATTGTATAGTACTGGCGGAATCGTAGGTTGTCGTAGTGTACACCACCCATTGTTGCATTCTCTTTGAGGAGTGTAAAACGACTTGAGAGTTTCATTGTCCAAGGTCTAACGGGTTGCCAGTTAAACTCTACACCAAGACCATAGAAATTGTTTGATGCGAGGTTGACGGGCATCGTGTAGAATATTTCAGGATCTGTTGCACTCTGAATAGTCTCCCAATGTATTGAATTACTCTCGTGGGCGTACATACCAGTAATATTCAACATATTGCGGAACAGTGATGCACTAACCATAACCATATCACCCACAGGCGACTTCAAATCGGGATTACCTACGGTGTAGTTATATGGATCGCTCCAGCGTACAGTTGACGAGATAGCTGCATAAGGGATATCATCAAGCGTGCGCTTGTAGTTAATCATCAGGGCGTGCTTACCCTCATTATCGAGTGGCATCATCATCTGAAGCATAGGGTTAATGCCCCACTGCATATTCTTCGCCTTCGTACCATCATCCAATGTCTCGTAACCAATATTATTTATCTGGAAGTTAACGCCTACGTTATATCGTATCTTCCACACCTGACCCATAGCCGAGACATAAGCCAAAGGCGTTAGACCAGTTGTGCGTGTAGGAATAAGGCTCGTCTGAAAACGGTCTTCGACTTCTGTTTGTGCAAGTGATGGAGCAAAGTCTTGTGTGATATGCTGTACAGATGCGCCATACTTTAGCACTGCCTTTTGGCTAATGGGGTCGGTAAAGTCGATAGATAGTTTGTACATATTCAACGATGTCTCATCCTCAGCCTCGGTTGACACACCCTCACTTATTGGCAGATAGTCCGTATGGTTATCCGCTTGGCGATTGAAGTAGTCGGCTATAACCTCCATAGTAGTTCCACGCTCGCCGAGTGTGGCATTATATTTCAATGTACCCTCCTGGAGGAGATAATTGTTGTAGTTGTTTATCTGCGAGAGGAGGACATCGGCACTATTCAAAGACATATTGTCGCTCCAAATCTTATTTGTGGCAATATAGTAACTACCGCCTATAGAGTGCTTATCGTTGATTTGCTGCGTAAGACTCAGACGATTAACAATGTTGTAACTCTCGCCAATGCTCTCCTGCTCAATAATAGATACGTCGCCATTCGCCATATTCCAAGTTGTCTGCTCAGCACTCTCCTTTGGCTGATAATATCCCATTGATAGGTTGTCATAAACACTTAGGTTCTTATAACGATAGTAGATGATTCCATTAAGATAGGCATCCTCGAAACCTTTAGTAAAGTGACACGACGAGCCACCAACCACTGCACCATAATAACCACCCTGTGGAGGCTGGCGGAGTGAGATATGTATTATACCACCTGTCATCGCTGCATTTTGGTTGCTACCAGCCAAATAGTCTATTTTCACCCTGTCAATCATATCGGCAGGGATGGTTTTCAACTCATCGGATGATGCGAGCTTTACGCCATCAATATAAATCTCACTTACGGGCAGACCATTTATTTCGTAGCCACCATCCTTGAGTGTCACGCCAGGGAGAAAGGCTAAGGCATCAGATGTCTGCTTACCTTTGGCAATCTCCGACGAGCGAAGATTTACGGTGTAACCACTCGCATCGTACACAGTGCGCGATGCTACGATGCTCACTTCGTCAATCATCGTGTCGTCAACCTTCATTACGATAGTCCCAACACTACCAGCTTGACAATTCATCGTTACACTCTCGTAGCCGATATATGATACTTGTAACTGGTACTCAACGCCATTTTCGGCATTGAGTGTAAACTCTCCATTCTCGTTAGTTGCTACGCCGCCCACATACGATGAGTCCACAGCGGCCTGCAATACTACGCTAACATAGGGCATAGACTCGTTGTTTTCATTAACCACACGCCCCGAAATACTCTGAGCCATAGCTGTGCTCATAGAGCAAAGTGCTAACAAAATTACAAATAAGTTCTTCATATCGTTTAGTTTTATTATTGTCATTCACTAAATTCCTTAATCTCCCTAAATTCACTAATCACGACCTTCAGAGATGTAGGACTTTTATCTTATCAGTGGCATTCCGTTGTAGTAATCGACCATTCTTGTCTTGATGATATATTGCAGTCTTGCACGAAGCTTATCCGACTTGGCTTGCAGCAGGGTGTTGGCTGCGGTTTGCAGATCGAGGGCCGAGATTAGACCATTCTCAAACTTCTTGGCTGCACCATCGTAGGCGAGCTGTGAGGCTGACACCTTCTTCTGTCCCTGCACATACTGCTTACCGAAGCCCTGCATCTCCTGCCACGCCTGGCTCACCTCGCTCTCCACAGCACGCTGCACAGCAATCTCCTCCAACTGTGCCGAGCGGTAGGCGTTCTGCGCACGACGCTTCGACAAGCGAGCCGAAAGACCGTTGAAGATAGGAATCGAGAGAGCCACCTGAATATATCCACCTCGGTTGTTGCGGAACTGCGTGCCGAAGGGGTCGTACAACGCCTTATTGTCGAAGTCGATATAGTACGAGGTGTTGTAACCGCCATAGAGGTAGAGCGATGGCGAGTAAGCACCCTTGGCACGAGCGAGGTTTATGCGGCTCTGCTCGGTAGCGAAGCGGCTGGCTGCAATGCGAGGGTTATTCTCTAAGGCATAATCCAACAAT
>JAFYQY010000163.1 GCA_017559685.1 Alistipes sp. | reverse complement strand
GAATGCGGTACCAAGACCTACCATCCAAAGCGGAGTGTCAACAGGCATTACCAACGGAATCAAGAGACCCGAAACGAGGAAGCCCTCGTTAACCTCGTGACCACGCAACTGCGCTACGGTAAACTCGATACCCAAACCTACGATGTACGATACTGCAATCATAGGGAGGATGCAAACCAAACCGTAGAAGAACGCCTCCCAAGTCAAGCCCAAGCCTACCTGATAACCGGTATTCAAGCAGCCGAACAAGAGAGCTGGAACCAAAGCCACAACCACAGTAATCATAGTACGCTTGATGTCGTTACAGTCACGAACGTGTGTACCGTGCTGGGTAGTGGTATTAGGAACGAACAAGAAGGTCTCGAAAGCATCGAAAGTCGAGTGCAAGAAACCAAGTTTGCCACCCTTCGAGAAGGTTGGCTTAATCTTATCTACAATATTACGAATCGCCTTCATTACTCCTCCTCCTTAATCATTGTGTTAATACCATTGCGGAGAATCTGCTGAATCTCGATCTTCGAAGGGCAGACAAACTCGCAGAGTGCCAAATCCTCCTCGACTACCTCGTAGATACCGAGGTTCTCCATCTTATCCAAGTCGCTTGCGATACAAGCCTTAACGAGGTGTACAGGATAGATATCCATTGGGAGATACTTCTCGTAGAGGTCGTTCATAACGAAAGCACGCTCGCCACCGTTGAGGTTGGTGTCGAGGTTGTACTTACGCCAAGGGAACAACCAAGAGAAATATGCACGTGATACCGAGAACTTCTTGAAGCGAGGCATAGCCCAGCCAAGCAACTCGTAAGTATCACCCTCAGGAATAGCTGTAATCATATTGGCATTTACGCTAAGGAAGCCCTCCTTGCCAACGTTGCGACCTGTCAAGACGTTGCCCGCAATAACACGAGCGTGCTCGTTCGAGAGCTTGCCACCCAAGATCGACTCAATCGATGCACCTGCGATTACACGGTAGTACTTTGGCTCAGCCACGCACGAACCTGCAACTGCAATTACACGAGTGAGGTCAACCTTACCTGTGAGGAACAAGCGACCGAGAATTGCTACATCCTGAATGTTCAAAGTCCACACCTTCTCGCCCTTGTTGATTGGGTCGATGTGGTGAATCTGGACACCAACATTACCTGCAGGGTGCTTACCCTTGAATGCGTGCAACTCTACACCCGATACCTCTGGCACATAACCATCGGCATCGTACGAGAGGTGTACCTTACCATCGGTCAAACGACGCAATACATCGAAGCCCAACTGCAAAGCCTGCTGACTTGTTGAGAGAGCAAAGCCGTAGTCGGTTGCGAGAGGTGCGCTGTCGAAGGCCGACACAAAGATAGCCTTTGGCTTATCGCTTGGTGATGCGATAACACCGTAAGGACGCTGAACGAACATCGTCCACAAACCCGATTCGAGCAAAAGCTCGATAATCTGCTCACGAGATGCTTTTGCGAGGTCGAGCGAAGCGAACTGCTTGTACGCAACCTCCTTATCGGCAGTGACAACAACCGAGAGAATCTTACGCTTCTCACCACGATTGACAGCAGCAACAGTACCGCTAACAGGCGAAGTGAAGAGTATCTCCGGACGCTTCTTGTCGAAGAAGAGCGGAGAACCAGCCTCTACTGCATCACCTACCTTAACAAGCATCTTTGGAGTTACACCCTCGAAATCGAGTGGCGATACAGCATACTCCGCAGCCAACGGTGCGTCGACGATGGTCTTTGCTGCCTCTCCCTGCAAGCGAATATCCAAACCTTTGCAAAGTTTAATGATTTTCGACATTGTTTTTGAGTTTTGTTAATTAGTGAATAAATTATTTGATTTAGAAAAAATTGTTTCCTCTATTTTTCGGGTGCGAATATACGAAAATTTTGCGACATTATACCCTTTTCTGTTACTGTTTTCACAATTATTTCGATTTTTTCGCTACCTTTACGCTTGCTATGATTTTGGACATTCACACGCATAATGCGCAGACGCACGCACAAACCATTGAAACAGTGGGCATTCACCCTTGGCACACCCTCGTCGGCGAGGTTGCCGAGGTGGAGCGACTCGCACCCGAAGTGGATGCTATTGGCGAGATAGGTTTGGACTATGCGTGCGAGGTTCCGCACGAGGCACAGATGGCTGTTTTCAAGGCGCAGTTAGCACTCGCCGAGCAACTCGGGAAGCCCGTCGTTTTGCACTGCGTGCGAGCGTTTGAGGATGTTATGAAAGTGGTTGGCAACTACCACCTGAAGGCGGTAATTTTTCACGGCTTTATCGGCTCGGTTGAACAGGCGCAACGAGCTGTAAATCAAGGATATTACCTATCATTTGGCGAGCGCACATTCCGTTCTCCAAAGAGTATCGAAGCAATGCGTTCCACCCCACTCTCGCACCTCTTTGTCGAGACCGACGAGAGCGCCACGCCAATCGAGGAAATATACGCCAAAATAGCGGCATTGCGAGACATCAAGGTCGAAGAACTCCTCCTCGCCACCGAAGCAAATTTTCACAAAGTGATAAAATAAAAAACGACGAGATTGCTCGTCGTTTTTACTTATAGCAACTTTTTCACTAAACTAAACATCTTATACGGCATATAGCGGAACGGCAGATCGAGCCATTTGCTCGTTGTTACGATACTGCGTGTATGGCTGAAGGCGTCGAAGCTCTCACGGCCGTGGTAGCGCCCCATACCCGAATTGCCCACGCCACCAAACGGAGCATTCTCGTTGGCGATATGCATAATCACGTCGTTGATACAGCCACCGCCCGACGAGGTGTGGCGCACAACTCGCCAGCCATCCTTCTCATCCCCGAAGAAATACAACGCCAAAGGCTTCTCTCGTTGAGTGATAAACTCGATAGCCTTATCGACGAACGAGCCCTCATTCTCGAGTGTAATCACAGGGAACACTGGGCCAAAAATCTCCTCGGTCATAACATCCGATGAGAGCGACGGATTGTCGAGCAATGTAGGCTCGATGTAGCGTTCTGCCGCATCGAAAGAGCCTCCACACAACACCTCGGACTCCTTGATATAGCCCGACACACGCTCGAAAGCCTTGTCGTTTACCATTCGCACATAGTGCTTATCGGTCTTGATATCCTCGCCGTGCAAGCGTTTCACCTCTTCGGCAAATGCCTTCACAAAGGTCTCTTTGATATCCTTGTGAATCAAGATATAGTCGGGTGCGATGCAGGTCTGACCGCTATTCAACGTCTTACCCCACGCCAAACGGCGAGCTGTAGTTTTGAGGTTTGCAGTCTTATCAATCACGCACGGACTCTTACCGCCAAGCTCGAGCACGACAGGTGTAAGATGCTTCGCTGCGGCTGCCATAACGGTCTTTGCCAACGCCGGGCTACCCGTAAAGAAGATTATATCCCAGCGGATATCGAACAGCACCGCATTAACCTCTCTATTGCCCTGCACCACAGCAACATACTCGCTATCAAAAGTCTCCGAAATCATCTCCTCGATAACCTGCGACACGGTCGGCACGTATGGCGACGGCTTGAGCATTGCAGTACATCCCGACGAGATTGCTCCCACAAGCGGATTGAGCAGGAGCTGTACGGGATAGTTCCACGGCGACACGATAAGTGCATTTCCGAGAGGCTCCTTCACGACGTAACTCTTCGACGGAAACATCTTCAACGGCGTAGCAACCTTGCGACGACGAGACCACGACGAGAGGTGCTTGATGTGCATCTTCGCCTCGGCCTTGACGATGCTCACCTCGGTGAGGAGAGCCTCCTCGTACGACTTGTGAAGGTCTTTCCAAAGGGCGTCATACAATCGCTGTTCCCACTTTTCGAGCGACACCAAGAATTTGCGAAGCATCTGCTTGCGGAACTTAATGTCGAGCGTTGCTCCCGTGCGGAAATAGGCCTTCTGCGACTCGGCAACACCCTGAATCTTATCGATATATGCTTTGTCCATTTTATAAACTATTTGCGACCTGTAAACTTATCCATTGTGTGATAGATGCCGATAACCTCGCCGAAGAACCAATCGAATACCCGAATCGGTAAAAACGCCTGCCAGAAACGAATAAAGTGGTAACCAAACGGTATTCCTCGGAACATCTTATTGCGCTCTATCGCATTGAGCACCCTGCGTGCTACATATTCGGGTGCTAAGATAGGTATAATTCTCGACTTTACACCATCGAACATACCTGTCTTTATATAATATGGTGCGATTGTGGTTGCACGAACACCTCGCTTTGCCTTGTTCAACTCGATACGCAACGACTCCGACCAACCAATCGCACCCCACTTACTTGCGCCATAGACCGACATTCTCGGGTTGCCGAGCATACCGCCCGCCGAGGCGATGGTGCAGATATGACCGCACTTGCGCTCTAACATATCGGGCAACATTGCTCTCGCCACAAACATCGGAGCGAGGGTGTTGATATTTACGGTGCGAACAATCTCCTCCTCGCCCAATTGGTCGAAGGTCTTGTTGCTGGTGATAATACCCGCACAGTTGATAAGGATATCTACCCTACCGCAATCGTCGCACACCTGCTTGTAGGCCGTATTCACGATGCTGTTGTTCGAGACATCGACGATATAGCCATTAACCTTGCCAAGTGGCGACAGCTCCTCGATTGTAGCGTCAATGTTCGCTTTGCTTATATCCCAAATTATCAAGTGGTTAGCGCCTCTCTCGAGAGCCATTCTGCCCATAATCTTACCGATGCCCGAAGCGCCACCTGTGATAAGAATATTTCTATTTTTCAGTTTCATAAATCTCTTTTTGTAGTTTGCGAATAAAAAAACAAGTCTGCCCAAACGGTTAGGCAGACCTATTTCGACTACTCAACACGATACCAATCCATTGTTCTGCCGAGGAGTCCCCACGAGTCGAGCGAACCTCGAACTTTCAAGACATTACCCTCAACCTCCATCGAACAGTGGTAGGTTTTTCCGTTTGCAGGATCGTAGATGGTTCCACCCGTATACTCCGAGCCCTTCTTCTTCAAGCCACTCAACATATTCAAGCCCATAAGCTCACGACTACGAAGTTTCTCGTCTGGATTCTTCGAATCAACCGAAGGCGATCCATCTGGCTGTGTAGGTTTCTGCAACCACACGATTTTTCCGTTGTAGACATTACCACTCTGGTAAACCTCAACAATTGCTGTTCCGGTACTCAACTTCCACTTACCAATCACGCCCTGAGCGAAAACTGCCATCGGAGCAAGTGCCAAAACCAATCCAATAAATAGCTTTTTCATAATAAATTTTTATGCTAATTGCGGTGCAAAGATATGCAAACATTTTCACACGACAACACTTTTACATTATTAGCATATTTCGCAAAAGTGACCGAAAAAGCACAAGAAAACCTTTGCAACTCATTGATATACTAAAATATACCAAGAATAACAATTTGTAACGAGAGGCTCTCACAATGCGCCATTTAGAACATTTCCAACATACATATCGCCATTAACATTTTTGGGGCATCGCCTTTTTAGAACATTACGTGCAACCATTTTCAACATCAATGCGACTATTTCAACTTTATTTTGTATCTTTGCATAAAGGTTATTCGAATTTATGTGGCTTGAACGAAGTTTACTCCTCTTTGGCGAGGAGAAGATGAAGCTCCTGCAGGGGGCAAATGTGTTGGTTGTAGGCTTGGGTGGCGTAGGTGCTTACGCTGCCGAGATGTTGGTGCGTAGCGGTGTCGGCAAGATGACCATCGCCGACTCGGACTGCGTGGGCGAGAGCAATATCAACCGCCAACTCATAGCGCTCCACTCCACCATTGGTCGCCCCAAGAGCGAGGTTTTGGCGGAGCGTCTGCGTGACATCAACCCCGACATCGAATTGAGGGTTGTGAACGACTATATCAAGGATGAAAAGACCGATCTGCTACTCGACAGCGACAAATACGACTATGTGGTCGATGCGATAGATACCCTATCGCCAAAGCTCGCACTGATAAAGGGATGTCTCGACCGCAAAACCCCAATCGTG
>JAFYQY010000162.1 GCA_017559685.1 Alistipes sp. | reverse complement strand
GTAAGTTGGTTGTTAAGGGCTTGATGGAGAACCTTCCAGACGAGATCGTTGTTGACGTAACTCCATTGAAGGTTGGTCAGACTATCTTCGTAGGCGACCTTCAGTTCGAGGGCTTGCAGTTCCTTTCACCAGCTACACAGGCTGTTTGTGCAGTTCGTGTAACTCGTGCATCACGTGCAGGTGCTAACCAGCAGTAATAAGGAGTTATGAAATATCTGGTTGTAGGCTTGGGAAATATCGGTGCAGAGTACGCCGAGACACGCCACAACATAGGTTTCAAGGTGTTGGATCGGCTCGCAGCCGAGACCAACACCTCTTTTATTTCAGGTCGCTATGGCTCAGTTGCGGAGTTCCGCCATCGTGGACATATTGTAACGCTATTGAAGCCGTCAACCTATATGAACTTGTCGGGCAAGGCTGTGCGCTACTGGCTCACAGAGTTGAAGATCGACAAGTCGCAATTGCTCGTTGTGGTCGACGATATTGCCCTCCCTTTTGGCGAGTTGCGTATGCGCAAAAAGGGCAGCGCTGGTGGTCATAACGGTTTGAAAAATATCACCGAGTTGCTCGGTGGCGAGGACTACGCACGAATGCGTTTCGGCATCGGCGGAGACTTCTCTCGTGGACATCAGGTAGACTATGTCTTGGGAGAGTGGAGCGCAGAGGAGCGTGAGAAGATGGATGAGCGTCTGAAGGTATTCAGCGATGCTATCCTATCCTACATTTCGGTAGGTCTTGAGCGTACAATGAACGCTTTCAACAAGAAATAACAAACCACTAATCAAATACTTTACAACTATGAAAAAGTACATTCTTTTTCTTTTTGCTGTTGCTATAACAACATCATTGTCAGCACAGTATAAAGTTACACAGGAGCACAAGGATCGTGCTGCGGCCATCGTTAAGCAGATGACTCTCGAGGAGAAGATCGACTACATCGGCGGACACGCATCGTGGTATGTTCGTGCTATCGATCGCCTCGGTTTGCCAGCAGTGCGTATGGCTGACGGCCCGCAGGGTGTTCGTAACAACACACGAAGCACTCTCTACCCTAGCGGTGTAGCTGCTGCTGCAACTTGGGACACCGAGCTCATCGAGCAGATGGGTGTATCGCTCGGTAAGGACTCACGTGCACGTGGCGTACATATATTACTTGGCCCAGGTGCGAACATCTATCGTTCGCCTCTCTGCGGTCGTAACTTCGAGTACTTCGGTGAGGATCCATACCTTGCAGGCGAGATTGCAACTGCCTACATCAAGGGTGTGCAGAGTATGGGTGTAATGGCTTGTATCAAGCACTTCGCTGGCAACAACCAGGAGTGGGCTCGCCACAGCGTATCGTCGGATATCGACGAGCGTACTCTCAACGAGATCTACTTCCCAGCTTTCGAGAAGGCAGTTAAGGAGGGTAACGTTGCTACTATTATGACTTCGTACAACCTCCTCAACGGTGTTCACGCATCGGAGAGCAAGTATCTCAACCAGGAGGTTTTGCGTGAGCAGTGGGGCTTCGACGGCTTCGTGATGTCGGACTGGACATCGTGCTACTCGCCTGTAAACGTAGCTCGTTGGGGTGTAGATTTGGAGATGCCTTACGCAAAGTGCCAGCGACCTGAGCTTATCAAGAAGTTGGTTGAGCAGGGTGTAATCGACGAGCGTGCACTCGACCAGAAGTGTCAGAACATCATCCAGACTATCTTCGCATTCGAGTTCGACAAGCGTGAGCAGCTCGACAAGACTCTCCCTGAGAACAACCCAGAGTGCGACGCTGTAGCTCACAAGCTCTCGCAGGCGGCTATCGTAATGCTCAAGAATGAGAACAACTTCCTCCCTATCAAGAAGGGTAAGGTTGTAGTTTGCGGCCCTAATGCCGACAAGATTGTAACAGGTGGTGGTAGCGGTTTCGTAACTCCACTTATCTCATTCTCGGTGGCTGATGCAATGGCTACAATCGACAAGAAGATTAAGAGCACCTTCGTATCGATTGAAGATTGCCAGAGACCAACACCTGGAGTTGTTTACGCTGACAAGGAGATGACAAAGAAGGGCATTGCCGCAGAATACTACACCAACGCTGAGCTCGAGGGCAAGCCATTCGCAAGCTTTATCACCGACAAGGTTGGTATCGACGATAACAAGTTTGGCGCTCACAACGATATGGTTAACGTATCGACTCGCCACACCTTCTACTACAAGCCTGAGAAGGACGAGGTATTCCACTTCTCGGTAAATACCAACGATGGTTACCGTTGCTTCCTCAACGACAAGCCTGTTATGAGCGTCAATCGTTGGCGCAAGAGCAGCGGTCAGGAGGGTTATATGTTGCTCGAGATGAAGGCGGGCGAGACCTACAAGTTCGAGCTCCAGCACCAGAATCTCGCAGGCTCAATCTATGCCGATATGGTATTCGAGTCGACAGTTTTAGAGGCTTCGAAGAATGCAGATGTTATCAAGGCTGCAGATTGCGTTGTAGTATGTCTTGGTCACAGCAATCGCACCGAGAAGGAGAACTACGACCGCACCTTCGAGTTGCCACGTGGACAGGTTGAGTACTTGCAGTCGATTCTCAAGCACAACAAGAACGTAGTTGTTGTACTCAATGGCGGTGGCGCTATCGAGATGGCATCGTGGATGAACGACGTGAAGGCTGTATTGATGGCTTGGTACCCAGGCCAGCAGGGCGGTCTCGCAATCTCGGAGATTATCACAGGTAAGATTTCTCCTTCGGGTAAGTTGCCTATCTCTATCGAGGCCAAGATCGAGGATAACCCTTGCTCGGCAAACTACCACGAGAATGTTGATCGCATCCGTTCGAAGGAGATCAACCCACACTCTCGTGTAGAGTACCGTGAGGGTATCTTTATGGGCTACCGTGGCTACGAGAAGAGTGGCGTGAAGCCATTGTTCCCATTCGGCTTCGGTTTGAGCTACACAACTTTCGCATACTCGAACCTCGACATCAAGGCTGAGGGCAAGGAGTTTGTCGTAAGCTTCGATGTTAAGAACACAGGCAAGGTTGCAGGTGCTGAGGTTGCACAGGTATATGTTGGCGACGATGTATGCTCGCTTGTTCGTCCTGAGAAGGAGTTGAAGGGCTTCGACAAGGTTTACCTCAATGCAGGCGAGACCAAGCGTGTAAGCATCCGTCTCGACGAGGAGGCATTCCGCTTCTTCGACCCTATCGAGCGTCAGTTCAAGGTTGAGTCGGGCGACTTCACCATCAAGGTGGGCTCATCTTCGGCCGACATTCGCTTGACCGGCAAGCTTACCGTAAAGTAGCTCCCTACGTCAAATATCATAAAAGTCCGATTTCTTGCGAGGAGTCGGACTTTTTTTTGAATAATTTGAGTGAAAAATTTGCGATAAACAAAAAAAGCACTACCTTTGCACTCGCAATCGCAAAAGGGAGTTTAGCTCAGCTGGTTTAGAGCATCTGCCTTACAAGCAGAGGGTCGGCGGTTCGAATCCGTCAACTCCCACAAAACTAAGACCACTCAATCGAGTGGTCTTTTTTTGTGTTCGTTGACGGATTCGTTCAGTCTGTAGCGGTGTGGGGAAATGGAAGGTTGGTGATTAGAGTCGTTAGGGACGTTAGAGCCGTTAGAGTCGTTAGGGGCATTAGGGGCGTCAAACTCTCTAAACTCTTTAATCTCCCTAAATTCACT
>JAFYQY010000161.1 GCA_017559685.1 Alistipes sp. | reverse complement strand
TGCTCACGAGAGCGACCTGTGTCGGTGCGGTAGAAGCGCTCGAATACACGTGGTGCGTCGCCCTTTGCGATTCCGATACCGTTATCCTCTACCTCGATGAGAATCTTATCCAACATATCACGGAAGTCGAGCTTGGTTTGACCACCCTCCTTGCCGTAGCGAATAGAGTTCATAATAAGGTTCTCGAGCACCTGGCCGATGTAGAACTTGTCGGCCGAAACCCAGAAGCGTGAAGGCAAGTTCTGCGAGAACTTAACCACGATAGATATGTTCTTCTTTGCCGCCTCCATTTCGCACTGCTCGGCAATCTCCTTAGCGAGTGCTACGATGTCGAAGGTCTCGTGTTTCATCATCTCCATATCATTCTCGAGCGACGAAATGGTGTCGAGGTCACGGATGATATTGATCATACGGTTTACGCTCTTCTCGGCACGCTCGAGGTATTTGCGGTTGATAATCTCGTCGTCGATACCGCCATCGAGGAGCGTCGAGATGTAGCCCTGAATGTTGAAAATAGGGGTTTTGAGCTCGTGAGCAACATTGCCGAGGTACTGCTTGCGGAACTTCTCAACGTCCTTCAAACGTGAAATCTCCTTGTCGTTGTCCTCTGCCCACGCTTCAATCTCCTGCGAGATGTTCTCTACGTGCTTATCCTTCAACTCATCGAGCATCTCGGCGGTGTGAACGTCTCGTGAGAATACCATCGAATATACAGGCTTGAGCTTGTAAGCTACATACTTCTTGATTACCCAAAGGGCGAATAGTGATACGCCTACGAAGGTGCCTACGGTAACGACCGCAACTATCCACCATTGTGTTTTGAGGTCGAGGGTTGCTAATGTTGCGCCCATTGCACATACGCCTGCTACAGCTCCGATAAGCCACGAGCCTGCCTCTTTTGTCTTAATTCTCAACATATTCAGTCTTTTGTTTAAGGTTTTTACGAATTTTGTGGTGTTTACATTTATGCAAATGTAGCAATATTTTCGCAAATAACAAATAGCAAAAGCTATTTTTATAGCAATAAAATAAAAACTCGAGAAAAATTAAACTTTTCCGTTCCCCGTTTTCTTGTTTCCGTTTATTTTGTTATTTTTGCAGAATATATCGGCTCCGTAGTTCAATGGATAGAATTTAAGATTCCGGTTCTTACGATAGCGGTTCGAATCCGCTCGGAGTCACTGATAAACGGAAAACGGAGAGGTGAAAACGGAAAACTATGGAAAATAGACGAATTGTAGAGAGTGACAGCGAGTTTGAGGGTAGAATACGCCCCCAAGAGTTGGATAACTTCGCCGGTCAGGAGAAGATTGTCGACAACTTGCGTGTCTTTATCAAGGCGGCGCTGATGCGTGGCGACTCGCTCGACCATACCCTACTGGACGGCCCTCCGGGACTTGGTAAGACCACTTTGGCGAATATTATCGCTAACGAAATGGGTGCGCAGTTGAAGGTTACTTCGGGCCCTGTGCTCGATAAACCTGGCGACCTTGCAGGTCTCTTGACGAACCTTTCGGCGGGCGATGTGCTCTTTATTGATGAGATTCATCGTCTCTCACCTGTTGTCGAGGAGTATCTCTACTCGGCAATGGAGGATTTTAAAATAGATATTGTGCTTGATAAAGGTCCTTCGGCTCGTTCGATCCAGATTGAGCTTGCTCCGTTTACACTCGTTGGTGCAACCACACGAAGCGGTCTCTTGACCTCGCCTTTGCGTGCTCGCTTTGGCATTCAGTGCCACCTCGAGTACTACGATTCGCAGGTGTTGAGTCGTATCGTAAAGCGCTCAGCATCAATACTTGGTGTCTCAATTGATGACGATGCTGCGCTCGAGATTGCTTTGCGCTCACGAGGTACACCTCGTATTGTAAATGCCCTCTTGCGCCGAGTGCGTGACTTCGCTATGGTTAAGGGTGAGGGTTGTATCGATTTGCCTATTACTCGAATGGCATTGGAGGCGTTGAATATCGACTCTCGAGGTTTGGATATGATGGATAACAAGATCCTTGCTACTATCATTGCAAAGTTCAACGGTGGCCCTGTCGGTTTGAATACGATTGCTACGGCTGTGAGCGAGGATGCGGGCACTATCGAGGAGGTCTACGAGCCTTTCCTTATCAAAGAGGGATTTCTTAAGCGTACACCACGTGGTCGTGAGGTTACCGAGTTGGCATACAAGCATTTGGGTTTGACTTCGCCTGAGCGTGAGGGCGAGTTGTTTTAACGATTTTGAATAATATGTGGAAAGGTCTTATATTTGATATGGATGGTACGCTGGTGGATAACTTGGCGTATCACTTTAAGGCATTTGATGCTTACATCGAACAAAAGGGTTTTGCACTTTTGGAGCCTGTGACGATGAAGATTAACGGAATGCACAGCAACGATATATTCCCGATGTTACTCGGCGATGAGGTTGTTGCAGAGTATGGTTTGGATAGATTGAATCACGAAAAGGAAGCTGTGTATCGTGAGTTGTATCGCCCTCATATTAAACCTGTTGCAGGTGTGATAGAACTTATGAAGATGGCAAAAGCTGCAGGCGTAAAGTGTGCTATCGGTTCGTCGGGTTGTCGTGAGAATGTGCAGATGATAGTCGATGGCTTGGGTATTGCCGCCTTGCTTGACGCTTCGATTAGCGGAAGCGATGTTACCCACGGCAAACCGCATCCCGAAATATTTCTCAAGGCGAGTGAGGCTCTCGGCTTGAAGCCTGAAGAGTGCATCGTTGTCGAGGATGCGATAAACGGTATTAAGGCGGGTGTTGCAGCGGGCTGCAAATGTGTTGCGGTAACCACCACTACGAGCGCTGAGGAACTGATTGAAGCTGGCGCTTCGCTCTGTATGGCGGACTATACAAATCTTTCTCTTGCCGACCTAAATTATTTGTTGAAGTAGTCGGGCGTAAATGCAAGATAAAGAGAGGGTTTTTGCCCTCTCTTTTCGTTTGTTTAAAAACTGTATTTTGCCAATAGGTTGATGCGGTTGGAGTGCGCTTTTGCTCCGTCCATATTCTTGCGACTTGCGTAGAGATACTCGGCGGCAACAGCGAAGCGAGGGGTCAAATTCCAGAACACATTTCCGAAGGCGTACTCGCCCTGCTTGTACATATCGTTGCTATAGATGCCATTTTTGTGACGCACGGTTACAGCCGAATATCCACCCGAGATAAAGAGATTAGGCAAGAGGTTGATCTGTGCAGCAGCTTGCCAACCGAACATCGGTGTTGCTTGTACTCGTGTGGGGTCGTCGGGGCGTGGAGTGAAGTCGAGACCCGAGCCCATCAAGTCGTTGATATAGCGTGTGATACCCTCGCCATAGATGCCGTTCATAAACAACTCCAAATATTTGGTTATGTGGATGTTGCCGCTAAATTGTACACCCCATCCAAAGAGATCGTCTTCGGTAGAACGGGCTTTGTTGTAGAGGTACATATCACGGAATACGGCCGATGCACGAATGTGGCTATCTCGATTCTCGCCCCACGAATATTGGAAGTATACCGGGAAGTCGGGAACACGCTGAGGAATGGCCATCAAAGTCTCGCCGTAAGTGCCCGATACGCTCGGCATTTCGGCTGCAGCACCAACCTTTAAGTGATTGTCGAGGAACGCATACTCGTAGCGAAGCATAGTGGCGAAGCGGAAGTTGTAGGCGTTAGGACCCTGAAAGTCGATGGTTGTAGGTGTGGCGGTGAGGTCGCAGAATGTCGAAACATCACGACCGATGGTCAAACCGAGCATCTGAACATATCCCGAACGGATGCGAGGAGTGTAGCTACCTGCCAAACCGCCACGGAAGTCAAAGTCCATATAGATATGTACCTGACCAAGCTTTTGGGTGTTGGCAATACCTCGGATAAAGAGTCGAGAGGTCGAAGCGTCAAGACGCATCTCCTGCTCGTCGGCTGGGGTACGAGTCATAGGTACATCGTAAGGCACCATATCGATGTTATTGACGGTGCGATCGAACGAATAGGCTGCTCGTAGGGCGATGTCGCCACCGATAGCAAACGAGAAGGTGTTGCGCTTATCGGCAAAGATTGCCGAAGGAGTCGAAACCTGCTGGAAACCGTCTCGAGTAGCGTTTTTGTGATCCTCGATAGCCGATTTTACGGCCATATTCTTCGCCATCATATCCTGATTACCGCACGCCTGCGGAGCACAGGAGAGAGTGTCGGTCTGGCTTACCGAAATGATGTAGACGGTAGGCTCTGCGTTGTCGTGGTGGAATCGCTCTACACGACGATTTTGTGCTGTGGCGCTAAGTGCTATCGCCATTGCACTGATGATGAGTAAACTTTTTTTCATAGTATTTGAACTTTTTTGTTACGCATCAGCAAGGGTGCAAACTATGTGCCACTATAGGTAAACCTCTACAATCTCCTCTTTGCGCTCTATCTCTTTTTCGAGATTGTCTTGCCAATGAAGCGCTGCGTGCGAGCCGTCGCAGTAGGGTTTGTTTGCCGATTCGCCGCAACGACAGAGTACTACTCTATTGCGAATTTCGTAGGCTTTGCCGTTCTCCTTCTCGATGCGGATGCCTCCTCGCACCCATAAGCCGCCGCTGATGTGTAGTGCATCATCTTCGATAAGTCCGAGACTCGGCTTGTATGGTCGCTCGAATGGTTTATCCGAGCCGTTACCCCATATCATCAGTCGTCCACTTGGACAGAGCGAGGCCTGGCGGATAGCCTGGCGGCGTGCATCATCGTCGAAAGATGTCTCGGTGGCAGCCCAGACTCCCCCACCTGCGTCGCAAAAGCGGGCGAATACGCAGTATTGAGGGTTGTCGGTGAGTGTGAGCTCGTCTCCCGAGGTTATGTCCACATTGTCCAAAAGCGACTCGGCATAGGCGGTAAGTTTCGCCTTCCAGCGGTGTGTGGTGTGCGTACCGTCGCAGTAAGGCTTGTTTTTTGATGCTCCGCAACGGCAGAGTGCAGTCGGTTGTTTCTCGGTTGAAAAGTGTTTACCCTCCTCGAATCGACAACTCTCCCCAACCTCGTTCGGAACGATGTGCTGGGTGGATAACGGAGGCTCTCCGTAGACGAGATACGGGCCTTTGTCGGTTACTCTAATCTTGAATTCGGGGGATGCTTGAGTGCTTCCTGTTTCGATTTTTTGCTTTTTCATCGTAATAAAAATTTAATCTTGCCGTTACCTTGTAGGCAATAATTATTCCTAAAGTAGGAATATGGCTTTGTATTTGCCAACTTTTTTGTATATTTGCCGATTGAAAATATTTCTGAATATGAGAAGTTTGAAAGTTTTGGTTGTAGCGTTGCTCTCGATTGTGGCATTCGCTTCGTGTAATAAAGACAAAAGCGCAGTGCTCGAATTGGATCGTACGGCACTCTATTTCACCTCGTGGGAGGATAGCGCACAGTCTATTTCCTACGTGGCTACCAACGCCGTTTCGGTTGCTGTAGGCTCGTGTAGCACGGGCTGGAGCGCTAGGGTCGATATGGTTTCACAGCGTATTATCGTTGAGCCAATAGGCACTCAGGAAGAGGGTATGACTAACGACGACCTCTCAAAGGAGGGTTCGGTGGTTGTGAACGCATTGAACAAGGATAGCGAGGCTACAAGCTACTATATCTATGTCTATATTGCCGATACAAAGACAATTGACGAGAATGGTGCTGAGAAGGCGAACTGCTACATCGTTACCAAGCCTTCGACAAGCTACACATTCGACGCAATGCACCGTCCAGATGGTTCGGCGTTGGCGACTGCGAATGTTAAGTTGTTGTGGCAGAGCAACTACGATGTTGTTAAGAATGTGAATTTGTCGGGTAATAATGCTCAGTTCTATGTTCTTCCGTGGGCTGACGACAACTCGAAGGTGCTCGATACAAATGCCGTTATTGCGGCCTACAACAGCAACGATGAGATTATTTGGAGTTGGCATATCTGGATTGTAGACGAGAATCCGCTTCTCGCTATCGATACCTACTCGAATGGCAAGACTTTTATGCGTAAGAATCTTGGTGCCTTCACCAACTCGAATGGTTCGAAGGATGAACAGAAGATTCTCGACTCGTACGGAATGTACTACCAGTGGGGTCGTAAGGATCCGTTCCCACGCCCACTCTACTTCGATGCGTCGGGAGCATACGACGAGGATCGCTACAACGAGAATAGCACCTATATCGCAGAGGTTTTCGCCGAGCGCACATCGAGCAACGGAACGCTTGAGTATATCACTAAGCACCCAATGCACTTCATCACAAATGCTGCTTGCATCGAGGATGGTGGCGATGGTGTTGGCGATTGGCTCGTAGCGGCTAATAATACCTTGTGGACAGAGAGCGAAAAGAGCGTCTACGATCCGTGTCCATACGGCTGGAAAGTACCGTCGGCAGACGATTTGTCGGTGTTGTACTTGGCTGATGCAGAGGATAATACCCCACTCGAGGATGCTCGCAAACAGTATGGCTGGCTCCTCTCGGATGGCAACAGCAAGTTCTTCTATCCTGCGTGTGGTCGTCGTCGCTACAACGATGGTAAGGTCGAGAATATGAACTACAAGGAGGGTGTTTATCCATCGCAGCCACAGCCGTGGGAGGGTTACTATTGGACTTCGTCAGTTTCGGCTGATGGCAAGGCTGTTGCACTCTATTTCGATTTGACAACAACACGTACAATTAATAAGTTCTTCCCGTCGCACTCGGCTCGTCGTGCAAATGGCTTCCAGGTACGTTGTGTGAAGGAGTAATCTTTTAGACGAGAGACTAAAGACGAGAGTGGAGAGTTTTCTTCACTCTTTTTTTTGTGCCCTGCTTTCGTCTCGTTTTGGCATTTTCATTGCATCTTGGCCATACATATATATAAATATCTATCGCTATGAAAATCTCTACAGGAAAGGGCTATATCTCACTTCTTGCCCTTATCGCTATTTGGTCGGTGTCGGCCGTCACGTCGTTGCCAGGCCTGGCTATATCACCTATTTTGGAGGACCTGAGTCGAATATTTCCTTCGGCCTCGCAACTCGAAATACAGATGCTTACCTCGTTGCCGTCGTTGTTGATTATCCCCTTTGTGCTCTTGGCAGGATGGCTCTCGGAGCGAGGTGGCGAGTCGTTGAAACTGCTCGCCGTAGGTTTGCTAATCTTCTTTGCAAGCGGTGTGGCGTGTATCTTTGCGAAGGATATCCGATTGTTGATTGTGGCGAGCTGCATTATGGGTGCAGGTGCGGGTATTGCAGTACCCTACTCGACGGGCTTAGTTGTGCGCTACTTTACGGGCGATAGCCGAGTGCAACAACTTGGTATCTCGTCGGCTGTGAATAACCTTTCATTGGTCATCGCTACGGCGGTTGTGGGCTGGATAGCATCGAAAGATTGGCACCTTGCATTTACGGTCTATCTCTTGCCTGCGGTGGCTCTTGTGTTGTTGCTTGCGTTGCGTGGTGCTAAGCCTGCACCCGAGCCCGAGGAGAGCGATCAGTTGCGACAGTCGAAAATCAATTGGATGCGCCTCTCGGGCCTCTCTGTGCTCTATTTTGTGATAACATTCACTACGTTGGTGATAACCTTCTATCTCTCGTTTTTGCTCGAGAAATATCGCTTTCCGCAGGAGTTTTCGAGCGTTATGATATCGCTCTTTTTCCTGGCGATTATGCTCCCTGGTTTTGCGCTTAACGGTATTATCCGCAGAGTGCGCTCGATGACCGT
>JAFYQY010000160.1 GCA_017559685.1 Alistipes sp. | reverse complement strand
CCCACTATTCAATACTCTCTACTCACTACTCTCTGATCACTACTCTAACGATTTTGTATATTGGAGCTATTTTTTTCCAAGCGATATGGCAACAACGCCCCACCATCTAAAATTGTTTTTAGAGGAGCATTTTCAAGGCTTGCGAGGTGTTGAGTGCGCAGCATAGTAAACCTATGTGAGCAACTCAACATCCGAAGCGTAACGACGAAAATGCCCTATAAAACAATTTTAAGCCCATTTTACGAGAGCAAAGTCCATACGATATGGCAAGTTCTCGTTCTTAGGATATACACGCAATGCGATATCGAATGCTCCTGTGTGAGCAGGTACTACATCGAGTGCGTATGTAGCCTGGTTGCCCTCAACCTTAACAAGCTGCAACTTGTCGGTAAGGAGTACATCTGGTGCCTGGTTACCCACCATCTGCTTAGCTACTACCAACTCAACGCCGAGCTCCTCAGCCGAGAGAGTTGCAGTGTCGAGCTTAACCTCGAAGTGGTACTTCTCGCCGAGCATCATCGACTCCTTATCAACGCGTACGCGCTGCGACTCGAGAACCTTAACATTGTCCCAAGCTGCCGAAACTCTACGCTTCCAAGCTGCAATCTCGCGAGCGAGAACATAGTTGTTCGATACGAGCTGCTTCTTGCGCTCTGCCAACTTGTAGTAGAAGCGCTCCTCGTAGTCGATGAGCATACGGTTTGTGGTGAAGTTCGATGCGATATCAGAGATACACTTCTTAACCGAAGCTACCCAGTCAGTTGGGATACCCTTCTCGTTACGAGCGTAGTACTTAGGAACAATCTGCTCCTCGATAGTGCTATAAATCATCTCAGCATCGAGCTCATCCTGGTGACCCTGGTCAGCGAATGTGCGCTCCATAGGCAATGCCCAACCGGCATTCTCCTTGTAGCCCTCAACCCACCAGCCGTCGAGTACCGAGAACTGCATAACACCATTCATCACACACTTCTCACCCGAAGTACCCGAAGCCTCCAATGGACGGGTTGGAGTGTTCAACCATACGTCAACACCCTGAACCATACGACGAGCCAACTCCATATCGTAGTTCTGCAAGAAGATAATCTTACCTACGAACTCAGGCATCAACGATACCTCAACGATACGCTTGATCAAGTCCTGACCTGGCTTATCTGCTGGGTGAGCCTTACCTGCGAAGATGAACTGAACAGGATGCTGCTTATTATTTACGATAGCCGACAAACGCTCCAAGTTAGAGAAGAGGAGGTATGCACGCTTGTAAGTTGCGAAACGACGAGCAAAACCGATAGTCAATACATCTGGCTTGATGCGGTCTGCTACCTGTACCATCTGGCTTGGGCGGTCGATACGAACCTGTGCAGGGTCGGTATAGCGACGCTTGATAGTCTTGATAAGGCGCTGCTTGAGGAACATACGCTCGTTCCACAACTCCTCGTCAGGAATATTGTAAACCTTCTGCCACTCAGGGATGTTATATGTGTGACCCTCGAATCCGTTAGGGAAGTAGCGAGAGTAGAGACGACGCATATTCGAAGCTGTCCAAGTTGGGAAGTGAACACCATTGGTTACATAACCGATGTGCAACTCCTTCTTGAAGTATCCAGGCCACATATTACCGAGGAGATCCTTCGAAACCTCACCGTGCAACCACGACACACCGTTAACCTCCTGCGAAAGGTTACAAGCGAGTACCGACATCGAGAAGCGCTCGTTCGGATCGTTTGGATTAACCTTACCGAGGTTGATATACTGATCCCAAGTGATGCCGAGAGCATCTGGATAGTGCGACATATACTGACGAATCATCGACTCAGGGAATGCGTCGTGACCTGCAGGTACAGGGGTGTGGGTTGTAAAGAGCGACGACGAACGAACAACCTCCAATGCCTCCGAGAACGAAAGCTTCTTGCGAGCCATCAAGTTGCGAACACGCTCAACACCGATAAATGCTGCGTGACCCTCGTTGCAGTGGTAAACCTCCTGCTTGATACCCATCTTTACGAGGGCACGGATACCACCGACACCGAGCAAAATCTCCTGCTTCAAGCGGTTCTCCCAATCGCCACCATAGAGGTGATGTGTCACCTGACGATCCTCCTCGAGGTTAGCCTCGTAGTCGGCATCGAGCAAGTACAATGGAGTACGACCTACCTGGCAGCACCATACACGTGCGCTCAAAGTACGACCTGGCAATGCCACCTGAGTAGTTACCCACGAGCCATCCTCCTCACGAACAGGAACGATTGGCAACTTGAAGAAGTTCTGTGCCTCGTATGTAGCCTCCTGAGCACCCTGTGCCGAGAGACGCTGTGTGAAGTAGCCATAGCGATACAAGAGACCTACTGCAACCATAGGGGTATTTCTATCTGAAGCCTCCTTGATATAGTCACCAGCCAAGATACCGAGACCGCCCGAGTAGATCTTCAACGAGTGGTGCAAACCATACTCCATCGAGAAGTAAGCAATCTTCGGAGCCTTTGGATTTGGCTTCTCGTTCATATACTCCTGGAACTGTGCATATACAGCATCCATCTTTGCAAGGAACTCTGCATCGTTAGCAAGCTCGGTCATACGCTCAATCGAAGCCTTGTCGAGCAATGCGATAGGGTTGCGATCAACCTCTACCCACAAATCCTTGTCGATAGCCTCGAACAAATCACGAGCACCGAGAGTCCAGCTCCACCACAAGTTGCGAGACAACTCCTCGAGTGGACGCAAACGTGCAGGCAACGACTTCTCAACCATTACTCGCTGCCAGCTTGGACGCTCTACGAAGAGCTGCTGACGTACGAAGTTGATCTGCTCGTGCGATGCACCACCGTCGCCCATAACAGCACGGTTTGTACGAGCTACGCAGCTCTCAATTGCGCAATCGTAAGCCTTGCGATAGTATGCGAAGAGATTCTCCCAAAGAGCATTCTTCGACATCTCCAAAGCTGCCTTGCGAACTGCCTTAACCTCCTTATCCGAGAGGGCGAGGAAGCGAAGAACTGCATCTGCAGTCGCAGCAACAGTCTCAGCAGCGTTGCTATCGTTGCGCTCAACTACAACTACGCCATTGTTCTTCTCCTGCTCGGCTGCCCATACACCGAAACCAGCCAATGTGGTGGTGATGGTTGGTACCGAGAATGCGATAGACTCGAGCGGAGTGTAACCCCACGGCTCGTAGTACGATGGGTAGATAGTCAAGTCCATACCTACGAGCAACTCGTAGTATGCCTTATTGAAAATTCCGTCGTTCTGGTTGAGATATGTAGGAACGAAGATAACCTTAACCTTCGACTCCGCCTTATCGAGAACGCTGCCATTGATCGAGTTTGCAACCTGATCCCAAGCCTGATACTCCAACACGTGTGTCGAGTAGCGATACTGCGAAGCATCGATAGCCTGCGACTTATCCTGCAAGTGTGCCTGCAAGTCACGACGTGCGCCGAGGTTTGCAGCAGGAACGGTAACGTATGCCAAAACCTCACGATCGAGCTTGCCCGAAGTCTCGAGAGCCTTCAAAGTCTCGAAGAAGATATCCAAGCCCTTGTTGTGGAACTCGTAGCGACCGCTGGTACCGATGATGAATGGCTCCTTCTCGAACTTGTGCGAGAGGCAAGCCTCCGCAACCTCGATCATAGCCTTGCGAGCCTCCTTGCGCTTTGCGTCGTACTCCTTACCCTCCCAAACGAAGTCGTTCTCGAAACCGTTAGGAGTTACTACGTCAACCTCCTTGCCGAGCAAGTATGCGCACTCACGAGCTGTGATATCACTTACCGAAAGGAACGCATCGTGATTCTTTGCGCCCATCTTCTCGATAGAGTGCTTTGCCACAACGTTGAACTGACGAGCCAAGTCGTCTGCGTTGAACTGTGCCAAGTTGCCATAGAGCGGAAGGTTGTTACCTGCGATGCAACGACCCATAACTGTTGCGTGGGTGCTCATTACAGTTGCGATATATGGCGAGTGCTTGCGCAAGTAGAGACCACCCGAGCAAGTCATCCACTCGTGGAAGTGTGCTACAGCCTTCTCGGTAGTTGCGCAGAAGGTATCGACATACGACTCGATAACCTTACCTGCCAAGTAACCGAACAATACAGGCTCAACATAGTCCCACTGACCCGAGATAGAGTCCACACCATAAGTATCCCACAACTCCTTCAAAACCTCATCCTTGTTCGAGAAGAGGGTTGTGAAGTCGATAAGGATTGCGATAGGGTTACCGCAAACATTCCAATGTCCGATACGAACACGAATACCATCGTTATAGAGAGTCTGACGCCAAGTCTTCATCAACATTGGATCCTCGACAAACTCTGACACCTCGCTATCCTGCGAAAAATCGGGGCCGATAGTGATATATCTATCGCCCAACTGCTTTGTAACGGTCAAAGCCTTAGTAGCCAACACTGTGTGGATACCGCCGACCTTGTTACATACCTCCCAGCTGACCTCAAAGAGGACATCTGGATTAAATTTAATTTCACTCATAATTATCTAATAATTTATTGTTTTTGTTTCCAAAATTTGGGGCAAATATAACCCTATAAAATTACAATATCAAGTATTTATTAAAATTTTTTAATAATTTATACTAATATTTATATTATGCGTCTCTACAGCTCAATCAGAGCAGTTATCACATAATCGGATAGGAGCATATTCTCGGGCGCTATTCTTAAATTTTCGCCGTCGCAAACAAGCAACGAGCGCAACTCCTCGCTCGACGCTTCTCGCTCCAATCTCGCACGCTCGTCATTGCCAAAATCGTGCTCCACCTTCGCCAACGATATGCCCTCGGCACAGCGCAACGAGGTCATCACATATTCGTTCACTTTATCTCGCTGGGATAGCACCTCCGAGCCATACTCTACCCCACCGACATACTCCTCGACATCCTGTTCGCACCAACGACGCACCGCACCGTTAAACGAATGCGCTCCAGGGCCGATTCCGAGATACTCCACACCTCGCCAATACGAAGAGTTATGCTTCGAGCGGCAGCCCTTCAAAGCGTAGTTCGAGACCTCGTAGTGTTCGAACTCTGCCGCTGTCAACACCCTATGCACCGTTGCAAAATAGGTCTCACTACAGCTCTCATCCACCTCGACAAGTTCGCCCTTTGCCATCATTCGGCCGAAGCGTGTATTCTCCTCGATAGTAAGATGATAGGCCGAGATATGTTGCACATTCATCGCCAAGATACGTCGCAACGTATCCTCGAGTTCGCCACGACCAAAACCTGGAATTCCAAAGATCACATCGACAGAGATATTGTCGTAGCCCGCCGCCTGGAGCATCTTCACTGCTTTCACAGCCTGCTCAGCTGAGTGGCGACGTCCCTTAAACTGCAGACATATATCATCAAGCGACTGCACTCCCATCGAGATACGATTGACCGACGTCTTACGCAACTCAGCCACATACTCGGGAGTAATATCGTCGGGATTAACCTCGACGGTCACCTCTTCCAACTGCGAGCAGTCGAAAATCGACTTTGCCTGCTCGACAAATCGCTCTATCTCGCTCGGCGCAAGCAACGAAGGCGTACCTCCTCCAAAGTAGATTGTACGAATGGTTTTATCTTTGATAAACTCTTGCTCGGCAGCCAACTCGGCGTGCATCGCATCGACAACATCAGGCATATATTTCAGCTTCACACTGCGATAGAAATCGCAATATCCGCACAACCTCTTGCAGAAGGGTATATGAAAATATAGTGACGCCACTCGTACTCTTTTCTTTATCCTAACAAAGATAAGAATAAAATCGGAAACGCAAAAGATTAACGGCAAAAAGTTTTCAAAAAAAGTTTGGCAAAGTTGCAATTCGTAAAAAATTCGCTACCTTTGCACTCACAAAGCCCAGATGGCGAAATGGTAGACGCGCTCGTTTCAGGTGCGAGTGCCGAGAGGCGTGTAGGTTCGAGTCCTATTCTGGGCACCTCAAAAGGAGTTTTCTTCGGAAAGCTCCTTTTTCGTTTGCCCGAATAGAACTCGTTCAGTCGGTGGCGGTGTGGCAAACTTGTCTGTGCAGTGTGCGTTGTAGCGTAGTCGTATTGCTTCGCAATCGTAAGCCTTGTGCGAATAGTCAAAAAGTAAATAAATTTCCTTTGAGTCTATTCGCCCAATGCTTGCAACTTCGTTGCCCGCCTCCGCTCCAACTCTCCTATGCTCGGTCTACTCAAACCTGCTGCGACCGGTCGAGTCCTGAGGTATGGAAATAGATTTTAGGTGTGCTCAACGTCATTGCGAGGAGCGTAGCGACGTGGCAATCTCTCTTATCCGCTTTTGCTCTGCTCAAACCTGCTGCGACCGTTCGAGTCCTGAGGTATGGAAATAGATTTTAGGTGGGGATGTTAGGGATTATAGGATTGGATAGGATTAAATAGGATGCGCACCTGCGGTGCTTGATAGGATTGGATAGGAATTCCTATTTTATCCCATCTCGTCCTATCAAGGGCGTAAGCCCAAATCCCATCTTGTCCTATTAAACTCCTCACTACTCTAAAAAACTCTCAACTCAAAACTTTTCCGTTTTCCGTTTTCCGTTTTCCGTTTTTTTTACTACCTTTGTACTATATGAGCAAGCAGAAAGTAATATTCCTAACCAACGACGACAGCTATCGCAGCAAGGGCTTTGCCGCTGCGATTGAGATTGCACGACAGTTCGGTCGTGTTATAGCCATTGCACCTGATGCACCACAAAGTGGTATGAGCCAAGCCATTACCATCCACAACCCATTACGACTTCGCAAAGTTCGTGAGGAGGATGGCGTGCTGGTTTACTCACTCGACGGCACGCCCGTAGACTGTGTAAAGATGGCTTTCGACCACCTTTTCATAGACGAAAAGGTCGATTTGGTTATTTCGGGTATTAACCACGGCTCAAATGCTGCCGTTAATGTTCTCTACTCTGGAACTATGGGTGCAGCCATCGAGGCGGCATTCTATAACATCCCGAGCGTAGGTCTCTCGCTCACAGATCACGATCTCGATGCCGATTTCGAGGGCGCAGTAAAGTATGGAACACAGGTTGTCGAGTCGGTACTCTCGAAGGAGCTGCCGTTGCCACTCTGCCTCAATGTGAACGTTCCCAATATCCCTTGCGACGAGATTAAGGGCGTACGTCTCTCTCGCCAAACCCGAGGGTATTGGCGTGAGGAGTTCTTCAAGAGAACAGACCCACACGGGCGAGACTACTTCTGGCTTACGGGCGACTTCTCGAATGCCGAGCCCGAGGCAGAAGACACCGACGAATGGGCATTGGCAAACGGATATGTATCGGTCGTTCCCGTGCAGGTAGACTTGACCGCATACACCCAAATGGAGCAACTAAAGAGTATTCTATAGTATAACAGAGCGCACAATATGGTAGGCCTTGGTCTAAAAATAACGATGGGAATAATAATGGCCATTCAGTTATTAGCCATAGGCTACGCTGCGCACCTTGTTCGACGCACCAAGTATAGCGTAATCTGGATATTGTGCATCGTCTGTTTTATGACGTCGTTTGCACAGCACCTTCTCCACATCTTCTCGGACGGAACGGTAGACTACGAACTCTTCATCACACTCGATGTGGTGCTATCGCTGTGTCTTGTGGGTGCGGTATTGTTCGCACACCGACTCGTCAACTACATCAACCACCTCAACCGCCAGCGTGAGCAGTTGGGCAAGAAGCTTCTCTCGACGGTAATTCGCACCGAGGAGCGCTCTCGCTCGCAGTTTGCCAAGGAGCTGCACGACGGTATGGGGCCTCTGCTCTCCTCGGCAAAAATGTCGCTCTCGGCAATCTCGACCGAGAATATGACCGAGCACCAGAAGGAGATATTACAGAACTCACGCTTCGTTATCGACGAGGCTATTCGCTCAGTGCGTGAGATATCAAACAATATGTCGCCGCAGGTGTTGATGGACTTCGGACTTGCACAGGGCATCCACAACTTCATTTCACGCATCAAGTCGCTTCATACAATCGAGATAGCATTCGAGACCAACCTCCACGACGAGCGCTTCGACAACGACATCGAGGTGGTTATGTATCGTGTGGTTTGTGAGCTTATAAACAACTCATTCAAGCACTCCGAGTGCTCGAAAATCGAGGTTGTATTGATGCAGGAGGGCGATTGGCTCAAGCTGCGATATAGCGACAACGGCAAAGGTTTCAACCTCGGCGCCCCAGCCTCATCAACGGGTATGGGTTTGTCGAATATCAACTCTCGCATCAACTCGTTATACGGCTCGTTGAATATCACGAGCAAGAGTGGTTGCGGTATGAGAGCCGAGGTACAGATTAGCACCAACCCAGACGTCGTAGCTGCCAAAAAGAGAGAACGATTATGGAGAAGAAGATAAAGATAGCATTGGTGGACGACCACGCCCTCTTTCGCAACGGCTTGCGAGGGTTGATTGATGGCAACCAGGGTTGTTGTGTGGTGGCCGAGGCGGGCGATGGCGCCGACTTCCTGAATAGCGAAGAGGCGATGTCGGCAGATGTTGTCTTTATGGATATAGCGATGCCGACGCTCTCGGGCGATAAGACTACAGCCTTGGCATTGGACCGCAACCCCAAACTGAAGATTATCTGCCTGTCGATGTTTGGTGAGGAGAAGTACTACTCCCGTATGGTCGAGGCCGGAGCGAAGGGCTTCTTGCTGAAGGATTCATCTATAGATGAGGTCTTTGCGGCTATCAAGGCCGTAACGAACAACGAGGAGTACATCTGCACCGAGGTTATGCAGGCACTCTCCGAAGCAATGCGTCGCAACGAGGATACAGAGATACTCTCCGAGCGAGAGATGGATGTTCTGCTCGGCATTTGTCGAGGACTCTCCACGCAGGAGATTGCCGATCAGCTATTCCTCTCGAAGCGCACCGTCGACACACATCGTGCCAACATCCTCGAGAAGACAGGATCGAAGAATACGGCAAGCCTTGTGGTCTACGCCATAAAGAATAACCTTGTAGAGATATAGAGAACTTTTAATTATAAAATCACATAAAGTAAAACTTTTAAATTTTTTAGCTATGAAAGTTAATGATATTATGCTCGACCTTGAGCGTAAGCATCCGGGTGAAAACGAGTACTTGCAGGCAGTACGTGAGGTATTGGAGTCTATCGAGGAGGTATACAACCAGCACCCAGAGTTCGAGAAGGCAAAGATCGTTGAGCGCATCGTTGAGCCTGACCGCATCATCACATTCCGTGTAACTTGGGTTGATGACAAGGGCGAGATTCAGACCAACCTCGGTTATCGTATCCAGTTCAACTCGGCTATCGGCCCTTACAAGGGTGGTATCCGCTTCCACAAAGCCGTAAACCCTTCGATGTTGAAGTTCCTCGGTTTCGAGCAGACATTTAAGAACGCCTTGACTACCCTCCCTATGGGTGGCGCAAAGGGTGGCTCAGACTTCGATCCAGTAGGCAAGAGCGACGCTGAGATTATGCGTTTCTGCCAGGCCTTTATGTTGGAGTTGTGGCAGAATATCGGCCCTGATACCGACGTTCCTGCTGGCGACGTTGGTGTAGGCGGTCGTGAGATCGGTTATATGTACGGTATGTACAAGAAGTTGGCTCGTGAGTACAACACAGGCGTATTGACAGGTAAGGGCCTCACTTGGGGTGGTTCGTTGATTCGTCCTGAGGCTACAGGCTTCGGCGCTTTGTACTTCGTAGAGCATATGCTCCACCGTGCTGGTAAGGAGCTCAAGGGTGCTACAATCGCTATCTCGGGCTTCGGTAACGTGGCTTGGGGTGCAGCGAAGAAGGCTACCGAGTTGGGTGCTAAGGTTATCGCAATCTCGGGCCCAGACGGCGTAGTTCTCAACCCTAACGGTATGAACGACGAGAAGATCAACTATATGCTTGAGTTGCGTGCTTCGAACCGCAATATCGTAGCTCCATTTGCAGAGAAGTTCACCGACGCTACTTTCGTACCAGGCAAGAAGGCTTGGAGCGTGAAGTGCGACATCGCACTCCCTTGCGCATTCCAAAACGAGTTGACAGGCGCTGACGCTGAGGAGTTGCTCGCAAACGGCACTTGGTGCGTTGCCGAGGTTTCGAATATGGGTTGTACCCCTGAGGCTATCGCAGCATTCCAGAATGCGAAGATTCTCTTCGCTCCTGGTAAGGCAGTAAACGCAGGTGGTGTTGCAACTTCGGGCTTGGAGATGACTCAGAATGCTATGCACATCTCGTGGTCGGCAGCTG
>JAFYQY010000159.1 GCA_017559685.1 Alistipes sp. | reverse complement strand
TAGAGTGAGTCAAGATGGGTTGCGATGGGTTACGATGATTAGGGGTTATGCGGTAAGGGCCAGGGCATTTGACCCATCAAAACCTATTATTACCCGCAGAAACACACTCCAACCCCTTGCTCCCATCCACCTGAACCCCTCTTAGTCTCTCTCCACTATCAGGTCGCCGATATCACCACCATCCTTGCCGTTGGCCTCGACAAATGAGGATACAATATACTGAAATCCAACCCGTTGTGCGATGTCACCTATCTTGCGTGACCACTCCTCAAAGCCACGTCCCTGGTCAGGGAATAAGACCACCCTACGCCCCTTGAGCACCGCGAGACGCTCCGCTGTGAGCATCGTGAGCGAGTCTGTGCCGAGCCACACCATATCGGGGAAGAGGGCCGAGCCTATATGGGCGGTCTTAGCACCCTCAGCAAGGGCAACAACAGCATCGGGACGACGGCGTAGAAGGTGCTCGCCATAGAGACACTGCACAAGCGGCCAGTCGTCCGCAATAGCACCCTCGCGGCGTAGCGTGGCGTGCACCCAGTCTACACACCCTGGCTCCCTACGTCGCTTGCCCGTGGCGGGGTCGAAGGCCATAACCTTGCCCGTGCGTAGACGTCCCTCGATGTCTACTTGCCAGAATATCACGCCATTATACTCACTCTCAGGGTTGTCGAGGCCACCTATGTAGTAGTCGCTAATAATGCGTTCGGCAGCGTCGCACCCCACAGCACGGCGTAGCCACGCTTTGTAGTCGCACTCCACGCTGAGCGATGGCTCTGCAAGCCACCAAGGAATAATACCAATCGTATGGGATTCTGCGGGTTGCAGTGCCTCTCTTAACCTCTTTTGTAGGTGCGGAGGACAGGACGTAGAGGCTGCTGAAGGTGCTTGAGAAGGCGTACTTGCGAGAGGCGTATCTCGCAGCCACGGATGGTCATCGTAGTATTGTCGCGGCGTATAGTGAAAACCGCATTTATCGAGGCGGGAGCACTTACCCACATCGGGGGATACATATATATTATTATTCTGGGTATCCACATAGCGTGTGAAGACCCCCTTGCGGTGGCACACGGGACACTCATAGCGTGTCGCCCGACCACGATAGCGTTCAAGAACGAAACGGTACATACAAACAATTGATAGTGAGTAATTTGAAATTAGTAGCGAGCCACACTTTTTCGATGCTCTCGATGTTACGGAAGGGGCAGAGAGGCTGGGAATTTAGCGGTAGACCCTTATCATCAACCTCCCCAAATTCCCCAAACCCTCCATCTCGCCACTCGCAGCCTTTCTCTCTTCCTTCCTACCCTATGTCAGTAAGGAAGGAAGAATAGAAAAAGAGAGATAGTATCAGTGAGACAACTAAACAGCGATGGATTAATCCGCATTCACGGCTTTACCCGCCTCGGCAAGGCACAGTCTGCAAACAGCCTCTGCTCTGGCCTTAATCGCAACGCTGCCACAGAGCTGCACAGAAGGCTGATGGGTATCAACGAGATGTGATATATATCAACATATAATAATACATAATATATCAATTAGAAACTCCTTGACACTAAACAGATTATCAGTAGCGACATCAAGGAGTTTAAAGGTATCAAGGAGATAGGATTTCTCCCTTGAGATGTTTCCTGACCTCCTCTTCCTTCCTCTCCGACATAGGGGTAGGAAGGAAGGAAGAATTTACCGTTCTCGCGTTAGCAACTTATAGACACCCGAAGTACCCTTATACCCCAGCTCGTCGGCGATCTCTTGGAGGGTTTTGCCCTCGGCACGCATAGCCAAAGCACGCTCCTGACGCTCCTCCAATGCGTCGACACGCTCGTACAACTGGCTGAATGGCACGCGGTTACCCGTTGGAATGAAGTTGAGGCCTGGCGTGAACTGCAACTCGAACGAATCGTGCTTATACTCAGACGAGAGGTAGTTACCCTTAACCACACAGAGGTGGCGGATGTCGGGGTTTGTGGGGTCTTGACGCAGCTCCATCATCAGACGCATCTTAGCCTCAAAACCCTGAGAACCAATGGCATTGTGCTTCGACGGGGCGAGGCTCTCGGTGCGTTTGCCCGTGTGGTGCAAGAAGATGAAGAGCGTCGAGTGCTTCACGGCGAGCTGCGAGAAGTCGTTAATGAAGGCACGCACGCGGTTGTTCTCGTTGAGTGCC
>JAFYQY010000158.1 GCA_017559685.1 Alistipes sp. | reverse complement strand
TGTAGTTGCGCCAATTATTACTCTCGTCGTGCGAAAGGTTTGCCACCAAGAGCAGGACTCGACCGTGCTTCAAGAACTTATAAGAGTACTGCGCATATAAGCCTAAATTGTGCGATATGGAGCGACCCTCATTGTAGCTCGGATAGTAGCGCACCCCCGACTCTGAACCTGGTGTTCGCATCGAGGTGGTATCCTGGCTATTTATCGAGAAGTTATTGGTGTAACGGTAGGTCGGTGTGAGGTAGAGACGCTGTCGCTTTGCTACCTTCCACTCCAAGCGACCACGAAAACGGAAGTTCAAGTTGTTCGGGTGCGAGAATTGGTCGTAATGGATGGTATCAATCTTCGACGGTGCGTTATACCAGCGATCCACCGTATATTGGTTTTGCGTATTGCTGTGGTTAAAGAATACATTTCCGTCGAACTTCGCCCTATTGCGCTTGCCCCATTTATCGGAGTAGCTCACAGCAAAAATCTCCGACGCAGCAATACCCGATTGGCGGTTGACCGAGAATGACGACGAGGCATTTGTACGGTTTGTCGAGCCCGACATCGAGATACCCTCGTCCGAGAGATTCTGCTTATTCAGATTGTTGGCTAACGCCATAAAGGTCAGGCGCATATCGTCACGGAAGACATTCATCGAACCTCCCACCGAGTAGCGACCAAGCAGTTTATCCTCGTAGGCACCCATCGAGGAACGTGCAGGCGTTCTGTCGTTACCCAAGCCACCCGATGCGTGCATCTTTCCGAACTCGCTGTGCGAGAGCGATCCCTTAGTTATAATATTGATAACCTTACCGCCTTCGCCATCGTCTACGCCCGTAATCTGCGACGCCTCGCTCATACGGTTATAAACCTCGATACTCTCGACGGCCTGCGCAGGAATACTCTGCAACACCTGCTGAATATTTCCTCCGAAGAACTCCTGATTATCGACATATATCTGTTTTACAACCTCGCCTTGAGCTTCTATACGGCCATTATTTATTGAGATACCCGGCAACTTGCGCAGGAGTGTCTCGAGTTCGGCATCGACCGTAACCTTGAATTGCGATGCCGAGTAGCGCAGTGTGTCGCCCATAATCTGGGCACGAGGTACTACTACCTCCTTGACTACCAGGCCTACACTGATAGCAGCCTGGCGCATCGCCATATCGCTTAAATTGATTGGGAGAGCATCCACCTTGAAGGTGCGGACATAATCCTCGTAGCCGAGAAAGGTAGAGGTCATCTTATACTCTCCACGTGGAAGTGACGGAGTCTTGAAATAGCCTCCGTAGCCCGAAACACAATGTCGTCTGAAGAGCGTATCCCGAGGCGAAGTAATCTCGACTATCGCACCCACGACACCCTCTTGGGTTTCGGCATCAAAAAATCGTCCACTTACAGTAGCCCCCTGTCCCCACGCCACAAAGCAGGAGAAAATAGCGATTAAGAGGGTTAGTGAACGATGCATAAAGGTTTTGTGCTTTTAGCTATTGGCTATCAGCCATTAGCTTTTTTATAAAAAGTAAAGGTAGGCGGACAATTCCGCCTACCTTTTACAATATAAAGTATTAGTCCTTCAACTTTGCAGACAAGAACTCACGGTTCAAGCGAGCAATGTGTGCAATGCTAATCTGCTTAGGACACTCTGCCTGGCAAGCACCTGTGTTAGTACAGTTACCGAAGCCGAGCTCGTCCATCTTAGCAACCATAGCCTTTGCACGGCGTGCGCCTTCAACCTTACCCTGTGGCAACTTCGCAAGCGAAGATACACGAGCAGCAACGAAGAGCATTGCCGAACCATTCTTACAAGTTGCAGCACAAGCACCACAACCTACGCAAGCTGCAGCGTCCATAGACTCCTCAGCGTCTGCCTGTGGAATTGGAATAGCGTTACCGTCAGGTACCGAGTTAGTACGTACCGAAACGAAACCACCTGCCTGCAAAATCTGGTCGTAAGCCGAACGGTTTACTACGAGGTCCTTGATTAC
>JAFYQY010000157.1 GCA_017559685.1 Alistipes sp. | reverse complement strand
TCTGTGCTGTGAAACCTGCCACAACATCCAACTTATGCTTCTTCTTGAAGGTCTTCTTGTACGACAAAGTAGTCTCGCTCAACAAGTTGAAGGTCTCACTATCCGAACGAGTCGCCGAACCACCATAACGGTAACGCTCTGCAACAGGCATAGTCGATGGTGAGTAGTAGAAAGAGTGAGTCTGAGTCAAAGTGTACGAGAACTGGCTCTTCAACTTCAAACCCTTAGCCAAGTTCAACTCAACATACGGAGTGAGAGTCAAAATCTTACGATCGTACTCGTTGGTGATGTTCAACGCCTTCAAGTATGGAGAGTCGTATACCGAACCACCATTGGTACCGTTGTCACCCAACAAGTTCCAAGCCGATGTAGGGTTGTTCATTGGGTTGAGGTTAGTTACCGCTGTTGTACCTGTACCAGAGATAGCGTTGTTAGCCTTCTCCTGCATACGGTTCGAGAATGTGGTATTAACACCGAGCTTCATCCACTTGAATGCCTGGTGGTCGATCTTCAAACGGCTGTTCAAAGTCTTCTGACCCGACTTGATCACAATACCCTGCTCGTCGTTGTAACCCATCGAGAAGTACACCTTTGTAGTCTTGCTACCTCCTGCCAACGAGAGGAAGTAGTTGTGAGAGAACGCCTTACGGGTCATCACATCGAGCCAATCGGTACCCTCGCCGTAGCTTGTAGGGTTCTGGTAGCGGTTGTAGCTCGAAGCACGTGCCTGCAAACGATAAGTACTGCTCGAGTTAACGAAGTAATCGTTACGATACTGTGCGAACTCAGCTGCGTTCATCATATCCAACTCACGTGGCAACTCCGAAAGCTTGAATGTAGCCTTGAAGGTGATGTTGAGCTTGTTAGCCTTAGCATCGTGTGTAGTTACGAGGATTACACCGTTAGCACCACGTGAACCGTAGATTGCTGTAGAAGATGCATCCTTCAACACTGTTACGTTCTTAATCTCGGCTGGATCGATATCTGCGAAGCTCGATACTGCGTCCATTACACCGTCCACTACGATAAGTGGCTCATTCGATGCGGTGATTGAACGAGAACCACGAACTCGGATCGATGCTGCCGAACCTGGCTCACCATCGGTAGTCATAATCTCGACACCTGCCAAACGACCCTGCAATGCCTCGTCAACCGAAGTAGCTGCAGTTGCTGCCAAGTCCTCCATATTTACCGATGTAACCGCTCCGGTCAAGTCGCTCTTCTGCTGTGTACCGTAACCGATAACCACAACCTCGTTGATGCTAACATTCTCCTGCTGCATCACGATATTTACTGTGGTACGAGTACCTACACGCTCTACAACCTCTACATAACCGAGGAACGAGAACGAGAGCTGATCTTCCGGCGTAGCCTTAATCTTATATTTACCCTGAAGGTCGGTGGTTGTACCGACACCTGAATTTCCGACAACGACAACGGTTGCGCCAATCATTGGCTGACCTGTGTTATCAAACACCTGTCCCGAAATCGTACGCGCCTTCTGCGCCATTGCTGTTTGGGCGAACAGCAGGGCAACGATGCAGAACGATGCGTAAATCACACTGTTAATTATGCGTTTCATCTGCTATTCCTCACTTTTAAGTGTAACAATCATTGGATAGTGGGTAACGCCCAACTCCGAAGCTACAACAGTATCGAAATTGTAGGTCTGGAACATATTCCAGCACTCGTCTGTTGCATAGAGGAAGTTGTTACGAACACCATCTGTGTCGCCTTCAACACTCGATGGAGTGTATACCGAGTGATGTACGGCATTACAGTCAATCAAGTTGTAGTAGGCCATCAACTGGCTTGCATTGAAATAGATGTCGTTCGATGCGAGCAACTCATCAATCGAGAAGTACGAAGTCTCGGTCTCGAGGAACTCATACCAATCGAAGTCACCCTCAGCAGGTGCATCGTAGTAGTTCTCACGATAGAACTCCTTCTCGTACTTTGTGATGTCGAGGTGCGAAGCAGCGTTCATATTCACTGCCAACATCCAATTAACATCCTTGATAAACGCCTTGTTATCAACAGTCTGCTTGATGATATACGAAAGAGCTGTCTTGGCTGCTGCAAGATTGTCTGGCTCGTAAACCAAAGCTGCCTTCTTCTTATCCTTAGTCATCTGATCAACCTGAGCCTGCCAATCCGATGGGATAGCATTCTTAGCAGCGTTCAACTCGGTAACAACGAAGTGAATACCGTTGGCCTTGAAGTGAAGAACAGCATTGTTAATAACTGAACTCTCGGTAACGTTGTAAGTCTCGAGCAACCACTGTGGCTTAACGAGAGCCGCCATTGTAAGTACCTTATTCGCATTCTCTGACTCCAAAACGTTCAAACCGCCATTCTCTGCTGCGTAAGCATCGAGCCAAACCTTAAAACCAGTACCATTAACCGATGTTGGAGCTACAAACATTACAACGTCTGCGTCCTGCTCAGTCAGATACTCGGCCAATTTCTGCAAATCAACATCAACGCTCTCGTTGAGATTGCAGTAAAGTGTCTTCATCTCCATCTTGGTCTGCAAATCGGTAACCTCGGCATCGATGTCGTGGTCACGAGTCACAGGAACCTCTGTGGTACAAGCCACAGCGAGGAGCGACACTGCAAATAGTGTATAAAGTATCTTTTTCATTATTCAAGTCCTTTTTGAGTTAGTACACATTCTGCCTCGTGAGCATCGCCCCAAGCGTCTACAAACGCAACCTTCACGTGTGCCGAACGCTCAGCACCACCGTTAGCTGTGAGTGTTACCTCCAACTCCTTACCATTGCCGAGGTACTCAATCTTCTCAACCCAATTTGCATCGGCCGAAATAGTGATACTTGGACGGCAAGCATCGGTAAGATTGCTGTTGAAAGGAATCAAACACTTAGTCTCCGAAGCCTCGATCGCAACATCCGACAACTTCAACTCTGGAGTGATACCACGCTGCTTTACAACAACGGTATCAGCCACGAAGCCATCGTAAGTCTCAATTACGAGGTGTCCTACACGTGCAAAGTTACGGTTGTTCATCGACGACTCATTCGAATCGTAGCGAACGAACACGTTGTAAGCATTCTGCTTCCACTCGCCATCGTCTACGTGCAACCACTCATTGATTGGACGCACCTTCCATACGAGTTTATTCTCATTCACGGTAATTGGCAACTGGAATGTACCAGCCTGTACAGGAACCTCCTTCACAGCGAGAACTCGGCCTGTTACCTGAATGTACTCAACCTTTGTACAGCTGCTCAATACAAACATAGCAGCCATTATAACGAGTAAACAAGTCTTTTTCATAATCTCATTCATTTTAATAGTCAAACACTTCATTTACTCTTAGTTCTCTGGGTTGAATTCGCCATTCTCACCCTCGAAGTCACCGATACCATTGTCGTACTTAACCTCCTTAGCATCGCAAACATTCTCCGCAATAGCGCACTTCTCTACTACGAACGGACCCTTTACAGGAGTCGAGATTGTTGTCTCTGCGTTCGAAAGCTCTACAACAAAGTTCTCGTAGGTACCTGGAGCCAACGCTACCCACACAGTCAAAGGCTGTGCAAGAGTTGAGTGTGTGCCCTCAGGGAAACCTGTTACGGTAACCTGGTTTGAACCATTTACAAGGAACTCCTCAGCATACTTGTCTACTGCAATCTCTCCAGCGCAATAGTCGTCGTAGCCACCATTAGCGGTTACATTACCCACCAAAACCGATACCTCGGTAAGGTTCTGGATGTCGTAATGCAACTCTACCTTTACAAGACCTGCGTGGTAGTCGAAAGTAACTACATCCGACTTGGTCTCGGCAAGGAATGTTGAGTTGTACATCAAGTGATCGAACTCGTTAGCATAGTACTTCTGCTGTGCTGGAACGATTACTCGACCATCAAGAGCAGCTGCGCTGCCCGAACTTACATAAGGCATATAGACGGTCATATTGCCACCTACTGCATTTCCGAAGAAATAAGCCTCATTGTCACCGATTGTTGACTTTACAGGGAGATAGCACTCATTCTCTCCGATAGTAGTGCCGTAAATGCCGATAGTGTGTGCCTCGTTCCACTTATAGTTGCCGACACCTGTGGCCCCCTTCAAAGTGAGAGGCTCCACAGTTGCCTTAACTATTGTGATGACACCGTTATCAACATTTGGCATCTCCTTCTCAGGAATGCGCTCTACACAAGATACCAGCGCAAGCGAGAATATTGCCACAATGCAAAGTACTGATTTCATCTTAAACATGTGATTCTATTTTTTTATTTATCAATTATTTTCGTTTTTGCTGGTTATTCGTTACCCTCTGGAGTCTCTGGGGTCTCCGGAGTCTCCACTACAGGATTGTAGAAGGTACAACCGTCAAAGTTCTCATCTACAGTCGAAGTGAAGTTTGCATCCCAAACCTCGCCGTAGATAGCATTCATATAGTTGGTTGCATCAACAGTGATCTCGCCAACTGCACCACGCAAGATATAACCACCTACCTGGCAGTTGCTTACACCGCAAGGCCACTCACCGTCCGAGAGATACTTCGATACATCATTGCTTGTGTTCGAAGTATAGACGAAGATACGTGGCATACCTACGATAGCACCAACATTGGTTGTAGCCTGCTCCAAAGCGTAAACATTACCCTTGTTGATACAGTTCTTCAAACCACCACGGTGCTCCATAACTGCGCCCTCACGCTTCGAAGGCTCAACTGCTGACCAGTAGTAACCTGCGATACCACCAGCCATACCGGTAGCACCTACAGCACCCTCATTTACAGCGTACTCAACGCAGCAATACTGGTGCTCAGGCATATAGTTAGGATAAGCGTTGTTATCCGAAGACTTTGCACTTCCTACTGCATAAGCTGCCGAGATGTACTCACGCAAGATACCTGCGATACCACCTGCGTAGGTGTACTTCTGACCGTAACGGCCACGAGTTACAACCTTACCATTCTCACGCATAACTGCGATATCACCTGTATTGATAGTTGGATCCTCCTCAGTACCGGTAATCTTAACATACCAAGAACCGCAACCAATGATACCACCCATAATACCCGAGAAACCGTGGATGCGACCCGAGTTCTTACAAGAGATAATCTGAGCGTTACAAGCGTTCTCACGAGTACCGAGGTTACCACCTACTGCAGTATCGCTATTTGTCGAGTGACCGATACCGCCAGTGTACTGACCGATGATACCACCTACAGCTGTGTAGGTTGGATCAGCGTTGGTCGAAGTTACACCGTTGCTACGATCCCACTGGATGTTACCTGTGTTCTCACAGTGGTCGCAAATCACGTTTGCATTACCATAGTTCTGAGTATAGCCATTGTGGCCCAAGTTGCTCGAACCGAGGATACCACCTGCGTAGTTGAAGTTGTAGTGCGAGCTCAAAGTCATCGCCTGCGAGAGGTAGTCGATATTACCGTTATTCTTACAGTTAGTGAACTTAACCTGAGCCTGGCTCTTATACCACTTACCACCGGTATAACCCTCCAACTTCATATCAATGCAACGGTCGTTACCCGAGTGGAGTACCTGACCGAGGATACCACCTGCGCACTGGTAAACCGACGCAGCCGACTCACCGTAGTGAATGTCACCATCGTTAGTACAGTTCTCAAACTCCAAGTGGTGAGCGTACTTCGAGAAGTCACCGCCAAGGTTACCAAACAAGCGGTAGTCGAAGTAAGTTGCTGCGATACCACCCATATTGATAAAGAATGCGTGCATCATAGCCTTCGACGAAACGGTTGTTCCAACACCTACGTTCTCAATCGAGAGACGACCCTTATTGTGAACACCCGAGAAGTAGCTATGGCTGACAAGGATATCGGCAACACCACCGGCAACGCTCAAACACTTAGCGCCACCTGCGTTAGGAACCGAAACATTACCATTGTTAATCGAACCCGAAATATAGTAGCTTGGCTCAGTATTCTGACCCGAAGCACCCGAGAGGTGCGAGATGTCCATCATACGACCAATCAAACCTGCAACGTTCACACGGGTGAACAAACGACGGTTCTGACGGTCACCATCATCGACGTCAGTCCACTGATACTCACCATTATCCTCCATATCGGCAGATGGCGAACAGAGTGTAGCCGAAGGTACGCCCTCGATAGTTACATCACCATTGTTTACCAAACCGTCAATCGAGCAGATATAGCCTGTAGTATTTGCCTCTGGGGTAAATACACGACCTGCGATACCACCAACGTCGAAACGCGAAGTTGCGAGCTCGCCGAGGTAGTCAACACGCAATGGGCTGAGCAAACAGTTGTGAGTTACATCACCATTGTTGGTACAGCCTACCATATCCAAATCTGTCTCACCTACGATACCACCAACTGCGATGTCGTG
>JAFYQY010000014.1 GCA_017559685.1 Alistipes sp. | reverse complement strand
ACAACTACTATAGTCCGTACTACAACTACTACGATTATAGTTATTATAACTATAACTACAATTACGACTCTACAGAGGAGACAACTACGACAACAACTATAAGCACGGAGGTTTTACCTTACACTCCGTTGATTTTCACAATTTACGTCGAGCCTAACGAATAGTTTTATGAATAGAGCAAAGATTTATCTCCGCAGAGGCAAAGAGGAGTCGCTGCAACGACGTCACCCGTGGGTATTCTCGGGTGCTATCGAGCGCATTGAGTGCGAGGGCGAAAACATCCCCGAAGGTGCAGTTGTAGATATCTTCACACAGCGTGGCGACTATATCGCTCGTGGACACTACCAGATTGGCTCGATTGCTGTTCGCATCCTCACATTCGAGAATGAGGCTATCGATGCAAAGTGGTGGAAGAGTCGCATTGCGAGTGCTTACGACGTGCGTCGCACACTCAAATTGACCGACAACCCGCAGACCACCTGCTACCGCCTTATCCACGGCGAGGGCGACCTATTGCCAGGCTTGGTGGTGGACATCTACGGCACAACCGCTGTGGTGCAGTGCCACTCGGTGGGTATGTACCTCTCTCGTAACGAGATTGCCACCGCTATTCGTGAGGTCTATGGCGAGAAAATTTCGGCCATCTACGACAAGAGTGCGCAGACCGTACCTTTCAAGGCTAATCTCAACGCTGTTGATGGTTACCTCTACGGCTCAGCCGAGAAGGACAACATAGTTGTGGAGAACGGTCACAAGTTCCTCGTAAATTGGGAGGAGGGTCAGAAGACCGGCTTCTTTATCGATCAGCGTTTCAACCGTCACCTCGTACAGGAGTACGCTAAAGGTCGCACCGTACTGAACACCTTCTGCTACACGGGAGGTTTCTCAGTCTACGCCTTGGCGGGTGGAGCGAAGGAGGTGTGCTCGATTGACGCATCGGAGCGAGCAGTACGTCTCGTTGATGAGAATATAAAGTTGAACTTTGGAGAGGATGCACCGCACACCTCGTTGGCGTGCGACGCTGTGGAGTACTTGAAGGATATTGGCGATAAGTACGATATGATTATCCTCGACCCGCCTGCATTTGCCAAGCACCACAAGGTGTTGGGCAACGCTATGCAGGGATATAAGCGATTGAACGCTCGTGCGATGTCGCAGATAAAGAGCGGAGGTATACTCTTTACCTTCTCTTGCTCGCAGGCGGTATCGAAGGAGTTGTTCCGTACCACAGTATTTACCGCAGCAGCCATCGCAGGACGCAAGGTGCGCATCTTGCATCAGCTGACACAACCAACCGACCACCCTATCAACATCTACCACCCCGAGGGCGAGTATTTGAAGGGCTTGGTGCTTTATGTAGAGTAAGAGAATGGCTGGCTACACGAAGTTATCCGTATGTGCAACCGAGGAGCAGGGGGAGATTCTCTCTGCCTATCTTGCGGAGTACCCGTTCGATAGTTTCGACTACGAGAAGGGGGTTTTCAACGCCTATGCTCCAAAGGAGAGTATGGCGGAGTGCCGTAGCGAAGTGACGCAGTTACTCGAGGAGGAGGGTTTCGTCGACTACTTCTTCGAGGATATCGAGGCACAGAATTGGAACGCAGTATGGGAGAGTAACTTCGACGAAGTGGAGGTGCGAGATGAGGTGCTTATTCGTGCGCCATTCCACAAGGAGCGACCAAACTATAAGGGTCTGGAGATTATCATCCAGCCGAAGATGTCGTTCGGTACGGGTCACCACTGCACCACGCAGTTGATGATTGAGTCGATGCTCGACGGCTCGGTAGAGGGCAAGCGAGTGCTCGATATGGGTAGCGGAACGGGTGTTCTGGCTATCGTGGCGGCGAAGTTGGGCGCAGAGAGCGTCTTGGCGGTCGAGATTGATGATATGGCCGAAGAGAGTGTGCGTGAGAACATAGCACTCAACGGCGTAGAGGATAAGGTGGAGTCGATTTGTGGCGACGCCTCGGCGATTGAGGGGCGAGAGTTCGATATCGTATTGGCGAATATTAACCGCAACATCCTACTTGCCGATATGGAGGCGTACGACAAGACTATCGTAGCGGGTGGACACCTCGTTTTGAGTGGCTTCTTGGCCGAGGATATCGACATCTTGGTCGAGAAGGCCGTTTCGCTCGGCTACGAGTTGGCGAAGCGACGCTCCAACGACGTATGGCAATCGTTAGAACTTATTAAATTAGGAAACAAATAAACTTAATAATTATGAAAATTGTAAGAAATCTATTTTTGGCTCTACTCTGCTTTGTGCCGATGACTTTGTTGGCGCAGACAGAGGCTATGACAGAGCCTGTAAAGTGGTCGCACTCGGTAACCGAGAAGGGCAATGGCATCTACACCGTAGAGATTAAGGCCACAATCGACGAGGACTGGCACATCTACGACTCGAAGTACGAGTTCAACCCTACAACCTTGGAGTTCACGCTCAGCGAGGGTGTAGCTCTCGAGGGCAATCTCCGAGAGATGACCGAGGCAAAAGTTCACTTCGACGACCTCTTCAATATGAATATTGGCGAGTACGAGAAGGAGGCTATCTTCGAGCAGGATATCAAGCTCAACGGCAATGGTGGCGAGGTTAAGGTTGCGGTGTCGTACCAGGCTTGCAACGTAGGCACTTGTCTCTCGCCTACGACCTACGAGTTCTCGGCAACTATCGGCGACACTTCGGGCATCGATTGGAGCTCGTTGCTTTCGCTTATCCTCGAGGCTATCATCTGGGGCTTTGCCGCATTGCTCACACCTTGCGTATTCCCTATGGTGCCTATGACCGTATCGTTCTTTATGAAGAATAGCGGCTCGGCAGCACGTGGTCGTATCAACGCATCGTTGTATGGTCTCTTTATCGTTGCGCTCTACACACTCCCTATCGCTATACTTATTCTTATTACACGTGTAGCGGGTGGCGATGCCGTAACTGCAAATATCTTCAACTGGCTCGCAACACACTGGGTGCCAAACTTGATTTTCTTTGCTGTGTTTATGGTCTTCGCAGCGTCGTTCTTCGGTGCTTTCGAGATTACCTTGCCAAGCAAGCTCGTAAATAAGAGTGACGAGAAGTCGGACAAGGGCGGTATCTTGGGTGTATTCTTTATGGCTTTGACCTTGGTGCTCGTATCATTCTCGTGCACAGGTCCAATCGTAGGTACCGTGATTATCAAGTCTACCTCGGGTGAGGTTTGGGCACCAATCATCACAATGTTGGCCTTCTCGACAGCCTTTGCGTTGCCATTTACCCTCTTTGCATTCTTCCCTTCGTTGTTGAAGAAGATGCCTAAGAGTGGCGGCTGGCTCAACTCTGTAAAGGTTGTACTCGGCTTTATCGAGGTGGCTCTCGGCTTCAAGTTCTTGAGCGTTGCCGACCAGACTTACCACTGGGGCTTGCTCGACCGTGAGGTATATCTCGCTATCTGGATCGTGGTATTCTCACTCCTCGGTCTCTACCTCTTGGGCAAGATTCGCTTCGCTCACGACAGCGAGGTTAAGCACCTCAGCGTAGGTCGCTTGGCTATGGCTATCGGCGTATTCACATTCGTGGTATATATGATTCCAGGTATGTGGGGCGCACCTTTGAAGGCGTTGTCGGGCTATCTTCCACCTATGCACACTCAGGATTTTGTTATCGGTCAGAGTGCGAAAGGCGATGGTCAGGGTGTTAAATATGGCGATATTCTCCACCTTCCACACGGCTTGAACGGTTACTTCGATATGAAGGAGGCCGAGGAGCACGCAGCAAAGGTTGGAAAGCCGATATTTATCGATTTCACAGGTCACGGATGCGTTAACTGCCGTGAGATGGAGGCTCGTGTTTGGGCTGATCCACAGGTGTTGCAACTCTTGAACGACGAGTATGTTATCGTGGCGCTCTACACCGACGATAAGATGACTTTGGAGGAGAAAGATTGGGTAAAAACAAGCAGTGGCAAGACGCTCAAATCTTTGGGCGAGGTGAACGCCAACTACGCACTCACACGCTTTGGCGTGAATGCTCAGCCTTACTATGTCCTTCAGGGCAAGGAGGGTAAAATCTTGGTTGAGCCTCGTGGCTACGACCTCTCGATTGAGGGCTTCGTAGAGTTCTTGAAAAAGGGCGTCGAGGAGTACAAGAAGCAGTAGTAAAACACCATACCCGAATAGAAAACCACCGACCAAAATCGGTGGTTTTTTATGTTACTTTCCGACATATTTAGGCGAGAAATCGAACACTCTCCCGCACACACATTATGCGTGAGGCAAAAAAATCTACAAAAACGAGATATTTTTCCAAAAAAAATCGCTATCTTGCGCCCATTAATGAGAAATTAATTTTTTCAAAAATAACCAAATAACAAATTTTATGAAAAACTTATTCAAATCAATCGTGGTATGCGGTCTCTTCGCTTTGATAGGCGGCATCATCACTTCGTGTACCCCAGATCAGGGTGACGATTACAAGGGCCCACCTGTATTGGAGGTTGGCGAGGCTAACGTTATCAACGCTTTGAGGGTTGAGATTCCACTCAACGCAAAGAAGTTGACTTCGATTGGCTACAAGGTTGTTGCTGAGGGTGAGAATGCACCTTCAAGCGCAATGATGGTATTCCGCAGCGGTAAGAAGATCGAAGGCTGCCCTTCGATGCTTTCACTCTCTGGCGACGATGGTCTCGACCTCGGCAAGAACTTTACCGTTCACATTGCTGCTACTATCTCGGACACCGAGTTCTACAACAATGGCGAGGTTCTCACCGTTTCATTCTCTACTCCTAACGAGTGGACTGATGGCGACGTTTACATCAAGCGCAGAACTTCGGAGGGTGCTGAGGTTGTAGTTAACTTCCCTGATGTTGTTAAGCAGCGTGGTCACCTCATCAAGTGGGGTATCGCTAACATTGCGATGATTAACTACTATGGTGACGAGCCACTCCCTGCAAAGTTGCACAGCAACGACAATGTTTACCCTGCATCGCTCATCAAGCGTGACACAGTGCTCAACATCAACCACTTCAACGCTTACCAGCGTAATGAGAAGGGCGAGATTGGCTACTACTACTTCGCAGGTTACAACCCTGACGGAACTCTCCGCATTGAGGAGTGCTCGCCAAACGATCCTATGGTTT
>JAFYQY010000156.1 GCA_017559685.1 Alistipes sp. | reverse complement strand
GCACGTGTGGTGAACTCAGGAGCTGCTACAGAAAGCTGGAAGTCAACCTCGCCACGAGAGTTGTTGCTCTCGACGAAGTCCTGCTGGCAAGATACCATACCGAGTACCAATGCCACCAAAGCTAAAAATCTTGCTTTCATAATTAGTTATGTTTTAATTGTTTTGTCCGTTTCTGTTTTGGCTGTAAATTTGGTCGATTTGTCGCTTGCAATAAGAGTGCCACGAATTTCCGTAGATTTTACCCTTTTTCAAACTACACGACCTCGCTCAGGTCCCTGCGATTTAGAGCAGCTAATTTTATTCTTTTAGGCGTATTGTTTTTGAGTGTTAATACGCTGACTGTTAGCAATTTACCCCCCCCCGATTGGTTTTGAGTGGTGGAATATTGTTAACATCGAATAATTGCAGCCTTCAGAATCGCGAAACTTTAGCTACTATTACGATTCAAAGATATAAAAAATTAGATGAACTGCCAAATTTTATACACGAACAATTGTCTAAATTTTACCAATTGGTCCTTATGTAATATGGTTTGGATATATGGTAAAAAGAGGGCTGCCCAACGGATGTGGGCAGCCCTAAAGAGTAGTTTTATGGTTTTCTGGCTACTTTCTGAAGATGAAGTATACGGCCAGGACAAGGCAGGCAAAGCCAGCAAGATGGTTCCACTTGAGAGGGTCGCCCTTGACAAATAAAACGGCAAAGAGTGTGAAGACAACGAGCGAGATAACCTCCTGAATTACTTTTAGTTGCCAGAGTGTAAATGGTCCTCCAAGCTCCTGGCTACCGATACGGTTGGCAGGCACCTGGAAGCAGTACTCGAAGAGGGCGATGCCCCAGCTGATGAGCACGATGGCAACAACACCATAACGCTGAAGCTGTGACTTAAAAGCGATGTGGCCATACCAGGCGAGTGTCATAAAGACGTTGGAGCAAACGAGTAGTGCAATAGTTGCTAATCCGCGTGTGAGCATACCTATTTTATTATTATATGGGTTATTTAGGCCACAAATGTAGTGAAAATTATCTATGCTCGGAGCTTGAAAGCCAAAAAGTTTTTTGTCATCCCAAAATTTCGTTGTAACTTTGCACCAAATTTGCAAACATTTATAAATTGATCTAATGAACAAGATTTTTGGATTTTTCGCTATGGGAGTTCTCGCGTTGACTTCGTGTAGTGAGGCTGTAAAGCAGGAGGCTGAGCAGCCCTGGATCGTCGATCGTTTCGACGACATCAAGGTAATTCGTTATGAGGTGCCAGGCTTCGAGAACCTTACACTCGAGGAGAAGCAGCTTGTCTACTACTTGGCTGAGGCAGCAAAGTGTGGTCGTGACATCCTCTTCGATCAGAACTTTAAGTATAACCTCGCAATTCGCCGTACACTCGAGACTATCTACACTGGCTCTACAGTGCGTGAGGGCGACGAGTTCAAGGCTTTCGAGAAGTACCTCAAGAAGGTGTGGTTTGCTAACGGTATCCACCACCACTACTCAAACGATAAGTTCAAGCCAGAGTTCTCTGAGGCTTGGTTCCGCGAGCAGCTCGCTCAGTTCATCAACAACGAGAACCGCCAGATGGAGGACGACTTGCTCTGCAAGATTATCTTCGACGAGACTCTCTACCCATCACGCCTCAACCAGACTGCAGGTGTTGACTGCATCACTGAGTCTGCTGGTAACTACTACGAGGGCGTTACTCAGGCTGATGTAGAGGCATTCTATGCTGCTATGATCGCTGCTGACGAGGGTAACCCAGAGCCTATCTCTTACGGTCTTAACTCAAAGCTTATGCGTGATGCTGATGGCAACATCTTCGAGAATGTTTGGAAGATTGGCGGTATGTACACCGAGGCTTTGGAGCAGATCGTATTCTGGTTGGAGAAGGCAGCAACTGTTGCTAACCCAACACAGAAGGAGATCATCGAGGCACTCATCAAGTACTACAAGTCTGGTGATTTGAAGGACTTCGACGCTTACAACGTTCTTTGGGTTAAGGATTCTGAGTCAAATGTTGACTTTGTGAATGGTTTTATCGAGGACTACGGTGATCCACTCGGCCGCAAGGCATCTTGGGAGTCTGTAGTTAACTTCCGCGACGTGGAGGCTTGCAAGCGTACCGAGATTATGGCTGCAAATGCTCAGTGGTTCGAGGACAACGCTCCTATCAACCCTAACTACCGCAAGAAGGAGGTTAAGGGCGTATCTGCAAAGGTTATTACTGTTGCTATGCTCGGTGGTGACTGCTATCCAGCAACAGCTATCGGTATTAACTTGCCTAACGCTGACTGGATTCGTAAGGAGCACGGCTCTAAGTCGGTAACTATCGACAACATCACATACGCTTATGAGAAGGCAGCTCTCGGCAATGGCTTTATGGAGGAGTTCGTACTCCGCGAGGAGGATCGTGAGCGTTTGAAGCAGTATGGTAAGCTCTCTGATGACCTCCACACTGACCTCCACGAGTGTCTCGGTCACGGTTCTGGCCAGCTTGCTCCAGGTACTAAGGGTAATGAGCTTCTCACTAACTCTTCAACATTGGAGGAGGCACGTGCTGACCTCTTCGCTCTC
>JAFYQY010000155.1 GCA_017559685.1 Alistipes sp. | reverse complement strand
GCTGCCGACGCATCGGGCAGAGTGTGCAGGACCTCCTCCGCGTCACCGAGGACGGTTTTCAGTTCCGTGTTTGCCATAGTGCCTCCCGTTTTCTGCTTTTCTTTCCTTAATTATAGCATGCTTTGTAAAAAATAGCAACTTTTTCGTAAGATTCCTCTTGATATTTTACAGAACTTCCTTTACAATGCTATTGACAATTGCGAGGCTATCGGTTATAATTTCTTTATTCAATTAAAGAGCTAAAGTGGCCGAGGGCCATAAGGAGAATTTATGGTAAATGAAAGTCTGCTCAGTCCGGCGGAAACCGTCACGTTTCTGCTGCGTGAGCTTTATACGAAGAACGGCTACAGCCGATTCAAAATGAATAAATTCGAGGAGTACGATCTCTATATGCGCAACAAGGATGTGGGCGTTTTAGACCCTCGTTTCCCTGAGGTGCGAGAGTATCTTATTTCAACCTACGAGAAGGCTCTCAAAGAGTGGAACCTGGATGGCTTCAAGCTCGATTTTATAGACTCTTTCAAGCTCAGTGGCAAGGATCCTGCTATAGCCGAGAACTACGCCGGACGTGACATCAAGAGTGTGTCGGAGGCTGTAGATGTGTTGATGATTGAGGTCAAAAATCACCTCCAGGCTATCAAGCCGGATATTCTTATCGAGTTCCGTCAAAACTATATCGGACCCGCTATTCGCCAATACGGAAATATGTTCCGTGCGAGCGACTGCCCTGGCGATATGCAGAATAACCGTATTCGTATAGCAAATCTTCGCTTAACAAGTGGCACAACCGCTGTTCACGCCGATATGCTCGAGTGGAACATTGCCGAGAAACCCGAGGTGGCAGCTCGCCATATCCTCTCGGCATTGTATGGCGTAGTGCAGTATTCGGTTATGCTGCGTGACATCCCTGCCGAGCAGAAGCAGGTGGTTAAGCATTGGATCGACTTCTCGCAGAAACATCGCAAGACGCTGTTGCACAGCTCGTTCAAACCTTATAATCCCGAGGCTTGCTTCCCGATTTTGGAGGCTGAAAGCAACGAAGAGCGCATAATTACTGCCTATCAGGAGGGTGTTGTTGTCAAGGCTGGTAATGCCGACCGCACCACATATATTATAAACGCTACGGGCGAGGCGAAGGTGGCAGTCGAGTTGGCGGGAAAGCCAAAGAAAGTGGAGTACTACGATACCTTTGGTAACAAGGTTGCAGGCGCAAAACTCGTGAATGGTTTACAGAATGTAAACATCCCTGTCAGCGGATACGCAAAGTTGATTTATTAGCAGAGATTAAGGCATAAAAAAAGGAGGTTGCGAAACCTCCTTTTTTGTGTTTGTTACACCTATTTCTTTACGATATTGATTGCGTCAATCTCGATAAAGTCGGGACGTACATCCGGAGCCTCGGTAGTAATCTTTACGTTCGAGAAGGTGATGTTGCGTGCGTGGCGAATGAAGAAGCCCTTTGACGGCAAGGTGCGCCAGCTTGTACCCTCTGGGTAATTCTTCTCACGCTCTTCCTTCCATTTCTCCGAAATCTGCTCTTTGGTTACACCACCCTTGTGGTGAATCGAGATATTCTCGAGCAACACATCCTCAACGTAGTAGCCCGGAACAGCCGTAATTGACGAGCCTGTAGGGCCTGCGTTGCTTACGGTGATGTTGCTGATACGAACGTTGTGAATTTGACCTACGCCAGGGTTAGGGGCGTCGGCCTTATACTTGCGAGCACGGTTTGCCAAACGGATAAAGATTGGAGCCTCGGTACCCTCAACGGTGAAGTTGCTTACGTTTACATTCTCGAGAATACCGCCGTCAACAATCTCAAGAGCGATAGCCGAGATACCGTTCCAACGACCGCAGAACTTCTCCTTCTGGTCATCGCTTGGCTTAATTACGATGTTGTTGATGTTGATGTTGCGGAAACCGCCAGTGGTCTCGGTACCCATCTTCACAGCGTTGCAATGGGTTGAAACCACGCAGTTCGAGATAGTGATATTCTCGCAGAGGCGTGGCGAGGTGCTCTTAAGAGTAATACCGTCGTCATCCGAGTCTGAAATCATATTTGTTACCACCACATCGTGACAGCCGTCGAGGTCGAGAGAGTCGTTGTTGAAGTTGTTACGGTTGTAAACCTTTACGCCGTCGATGCGAATACGGTCACAGCCGAGGTAGTGCTGCATCCAGCAAGCTGCATTGCGGAGAGTAACATCTTTAACAACAATGTCTTGGCTCTGCACGAAGCGAAGGAGGTGTGGACGGGTAATACCCTCGTCGTGACCACGCTTGCTTGGGAAGTTGCGACCACGACCATCGATGGTTCCGTAGCCATCAATCACGACGTTGCGCACATTATCGCCATAGACGAGCTGTACGGTAGTGCCTTGAGTACGCAACGATACGAAGTCGGTGCTCAATGGAATATAGTCGTTGAGCGATGTGCTACCATAGAGAGTTGCGCCACGCTCAAGGTGGAGGTGTACGTTATCCTTGAGGATAATGGTACCAATCTTGTAGTTGCCTGTTGGAACAACAACTCGTCCTCCTCCTGCAGCCGAGCAGAGGTCGATAGCCTTTTGTATCGCCTTGGTGCTGAGTTTTGTGGTGTCGCTTACCGCACCATACTTCTTGATGTTGTAGTCTGCGGCGCTTGCCGAAAATGCCACAAAGAGAGAGGCGATTGCTGATAATACGAATTTTTTCATAAGTGCAAATTGAAATTTTGTACTACAAAGGTATGCTTTTTTTGGCAACAATCAAAAAATATCCCTACCTTTGTATAAAATAACAAGATAGTGTAGAATTATGTTTAGTGCAGAGACTTACAAGCAGCGTCGTGCCGAGTTGGCTCGTCGCATTGGCAACGGATTGATTTTGATTTCGGGAAATACACTCTCGCCATTCAACTATCCGAACAATACATATTCGTTCCGTCAGGACTCGACTTTCCTCTACTATTTCGGCTTGAACATCCCGTCGTTGATGGCGGTGATCGACGCCGAGTCGGGCGAGGCGATGCTTTTTGGCGATGATTTCACCGTTGAGGATATCATCTGGACAGGCCCACAGCCTTGTCTTGTGGAGTTGGGTGCGCAGGTTGGCGTATCGAACTGCCAGCCATTGAAGGCTCTCGACAATGTACTTGCTGCAGCAATGAAGCAGAATCGTCGCATCCACTTCCTTCCGCCATATCGAGGTGAGAGCAAGATTGAGCTTTCACGACTTTTGGGTTTGCCAATTTCGGAGCTCTATCCGCACAAGTCGGTCGATTTGATGTTTGCCGTAGCCGAGATGCGTGAGGTGAAGTCGGCCGAGGAGATCGAGGCGTTGGAGCGTGCATTCCAGATAGGTTATGCTATGCATACCACCGCTATGAAGATGTGTAAGGCGGGCGTTGTCGAGCGTGAGATTGCGGGCGCAATGGAGGGTATTGCCAAGTCGCAGGGCTTGGGCGTATCGTTCCCAAGCATCGTGTCGCAGCACGGCGAGACACTCCACAACCTCAATAGCGACGGTGTGTTGGAGAATGGTCGTCTCCTCTTGGTTGATGGCGGTGGCGAGTCGCTCGAGAACTACTGCTCGGATCACACTCGTACCTACCCTGTGTCGGGCAAGTTTACCCAGAAGCAGAAGGATATTTACGAGATTGTATTGAAGGCTCACGACGAGGCTCCAAAGAATATGAAGGCGGGTGCAATGTATATGGAGGAGGTGCACAAGAAGGCGCTCCTATCGTTGGCCGAGGGCTTGCACGATGTGGGCTTGATCACTTCGTCGGCGGAGGATGCTGTCGAGGCGGGTGCGATGTACCTCTTTATGCCTCACGGACTCTCGCACGGTATGGGTATGGATGTTCACGACTGCGAGGCTATGGGTGAGCGTAGCTACGACTTCTCGGAGATTAAGGAGCGAGCTATCGCATCGGAAACTTGCGTCTATCGTGCAGCGTGGAAGTTGCGTGAGGGCACCGTTATGAGCAACGAGCCGGGTATCTACTTTATCCCTGCGTTGATCGACAAGTCGAAGGCCGAGGGACTCTATAAGGGTATCGTAAACTACGACCTTCTCGACGAGTATCGTGACTTTGGCGGCATCCGCATCGAGGATGATATCGTAGTAACTGCCGAGGGTGGTCGTGTTATTGGCGACAAGCACATCCCTTCGTCGGTTGAGGAGTTGGAGGCTGTTGTCGGCAAATAAGACGAATTTTATTAGAGTCGTTAGGGACGTTAGAGTCGTTAGGGTTTATGGCGGAAGCAGTAGTTAGAAATAGGGGAAATTATCGTAAATTACTCTGCTATATTAAAGCGGAGGCGATTTATGATATTACATATCTCTTTGCTAATAAATTTTTGACGCAACCCGACCGAACTATTGACCAAATGATACAAGCGGCTCGTTCTGGCAAGCAAAATATAATTGAAGGTTATGCAGCAGGGGCAACTTCTAGTGAATCGGAGTTGAAGTTGTTGAATGTTGCTAAAAGCAGTCTAAAGGAGTTACTTGCAGACTATGAAGATTATCTGCGTACTCGAAAGTTGCGACAGTGGGAATCCGACTCTATTGAGTTTGTAAAAGCACAAGAACTCGGAAAGGAACACGATGATTCAAAGTTTTGGATGGATATTGTCTCGACCCGAAGCGATGAAACGGTTGCGAATATAGCAATAATACTTTTGCACCAAACGGATTTTCTTCTATACAAGTTTATAGAAACTGTTTCAGATCGTTTTGTTAGTGAGGGAGGTTTTCGTGAAAAACTATCACGTGTTCGTAAGGCGGATAGGAATAAAAAAAACACCCCTAACGTCACTAACGCCCCTAACGTCACTAAAAAACAGGATTTGATACTACTCTTTCCTACCGAACTCGAAGCGGCAAAGCTTAAGGCGTTGCGCCCCGACCTCGATATTCGTATCTGCGGTATCGGTGCTGTTGAGACTGCAACCGAGGTGGCTCGCATACTCCGTACCGAGCGCAAACCGTTGCTCTTGTGCGGCATTGCGGGGGCGTACGACCGCAACCTCAAAAAGGGCGATGTCGTAGCCGTTACCGAGGAGCGATTTGCTTATCTCTCGACGGGTTATGATCGTTCCTATCTCGCTTCGATGGTGGTCGAGGAGTTGCCAATGGTGCGTAGCAACACCGTGTCGCACTGCTCGATGGCGGCCGACGGCGCCGAGATCGAGAATATGGAGGGTGCTGCTCTCTTCGCTATGGCGCAAGCCGAGGGTGTGCGTTGTGGCGAGATTCGTGCTATCTCGAACTACGTGGGCGAGGAGCGTGGTGAGTGGGATATACCGCTTGCGCTCGAACGCCTGACCGAAACAATACTAAACCTAAATTTAGAGGAGTAATGGCTCTGACGCTCCATATTTCGCCCTGCCCGAACGACACTTTCGCCTTCGATGCGCTGATAAATCGACGCCTCGAGCACGACTTCGATTTGGCGGTGGAGTACCACGATATCGAGGTTTTGAACGAGGGCGTTTTGCGTGGCGAGCCCGATATTTCGAAGATTAGTTATGCGGTCTATCCGCTGATTGCAGAGCGCTATGTTTTGCTCGATAGTGGCTCGGCTCTTGGTCGTGGCAACGGCCAGCTTCTTGTGCGCCGCAAGGGCGAAACGGGCAAATTTCGCAAGGTGCTTTCTCCAGGATTAAATACTACAGCAAATGCTTTGTTGATGCGCTACTTTCCTGACGTTGAGGAGGTTGAGCAGCGTCTATTCTCGGAGATTGCCGAGGCTGTAGAGTGTGGCGAAGCCGATGCAGGAGTGCTGATTCACGAGGGGCGATTTGTCTACGAGCGTCGCAACTTGGAGCTCGTTGCCGACCTTGGAAAGCTGTGGGAAAAGGAGACCAATCTGCCTCTGCCTCTCGGGGCGATAGTAGCCAAGCGAGAGCTGGGCGAGGAGACTATCTCGAAGTTCGAAAAACTCTTGTCGGAGAGCGTTTGCTACGCCTTTGATCATCCGCTTCTCTCTCGAGATTTTGTGAAGGAGCACGCCCAAGAATTGGATGACGACGTGATCGAGAAACATATCTCGCTTTTCGTGAATGACTACACCATTTCGCTTGGCGATGAGGGGCAAAAAGCGGTCGAAAAGTTGGTCAGCAACAGCAAAAAATTGAAAATTGACGACTGAAAATAGATGAATTAAGGTACATCGTTAGATAAATTTCCTTATTTTTGCGTAATAAAACAAACGTCACAAATAAAATGAAGAGTGATTTTTTGGTTATCGGTTCGGGCTCGGCAGGCTTGGGTTTTGCCCTCAAAGTGGCCGACACAGCAACCGTAACTCTCGTTACCAAGGGTAAACTCGATGAGTGTAACACCAACTATGCACAGGGCGGTATCTGCTCTGTAACCTACGCACCCGACACATTCGAGAAGCATATCGAAGACACCTTGATTTGCGGTGCCGGAAAGTGCGATCCTAAAGCAGTAGAAATCGTAGTTAAGAATGCGCCTCGCTCGGCCGAAGATTTGATCCGCTGGGGTACTCGCTTCGACCGCCGTGAGGATGGTGGCTTCGACCTCCACCGTGAGGGTGGCCACTCCGAGCATCGTATTCTCCACTATCAAGATTTGACGGGTGCCGAGATTGAGCGTGCTCTTATCGAGCAGGTGCGCAACCACCCGAACATCACAATCTTGGAGGATCACTTCGCTGTGGACTTGCTCACACAGCACCACCTCGGCGAGATTGTAACCCGCCACACACGAGGTTTGGCTTGCTTCGGAGCCTATATTCTCAATACCAAGACCAACGAGATTTTTACAGCTCTTGCGAAGTTTACCGTTGTAGCTGCGGGCGGCTGCGGTAATATCTACCACACCACCACCAACCCTAAGGTCGCTACGGGCGACGGTATTGCGATGTGCCACCGTGCAAAGGCGGTAACCGAGAATATGCAGTTTATCCAGTTCCACCCAACTGCGCTCTACCACCCTGGCGAGCGTCCGTCGTTCCTCATCACTGAGGCGATGCGTGGTTATGGAGCTGTGCTCCGTCTCCAGAATGGCAAGGAGTTTATGCACAAGTACCACCCGATGAAGTCGTTGGCTCCACGTGATGTTGTGGCTCGTTCGATTGACCACGAGTTGAAGATTCGCGGTGAGGAGTTTGTCTATCTCGACGTCACCCATATGCCTGCCGAGGAGACCAAGCAGCACTTCCCTAACATCTACGAGAAGTGTCTCTCGATTGGTATCGACATCACGAAGGATATGATCCCTGTATGCCCTGCTGCGCACTACTGCTGCGGCGGTGTAAAGGTTGACTATAATGGCGAGAGTTCTATCCGTCGCCTCTATGTTTTGGGTGAGAGTTCGTGCACAGGACTCCACGGTGCAAACCGTTTGGCGTCAAACTCGCTCACCGAGTCGTTCGTCTATTCGGATATTGCAGCCACTCACGCACTCGAGAAGCTCGACAAGGTCGATTTCCAGGAGGGTATTCCTGATTGGGACTTCGAGGGTACTGCCGAGGCTGAGGAGATGGTTCTCGTGATGCAGGATAGAAAGGAGCTTCGCTCGATTATGTCGAACTATGTGGGTATCGTGCGTTCGAACCT
>JAFYQY010000154.1 GCA_017559685.1 Alistipes sp. | reverse complement strand
TGTATCTGACCGACTACCGAGAGCGTAGCTTGAAGGATGTTATCACCCAGTTAGAGCCTGGCCTATTCAAGAAGGTAACAGGACTATCGGTAAAGGACTTTGAGTTGCTTGTGTCACTTGATGTATTCAACTCGGCATTGATGAACGATGCAATCTATAAGTTCAAACGTTACGAGGACTCGTCACTGGAGTATGTTGGCATCAATCGTCACGCTGGCGAGGCTGTTGGTCTGTACGATACGGTGCTATCCCCATCCGACTATCAGCAGACCTTTGTTAACCAGGCTAACTAAAAATGAAATCGGCAGTCACCTTACGAGTGGCTGCCGTTTGTGTTACTTAGTACGAGATATTAAGAATCTCATCGGGATTACCTAATACAACCGTTCTCTCCTGAACCCTTGACTTGCTTAGTATCTCCTGGTACATCAGACCAGGATATGGGGTTGGAGTAATTGAGAACTCCTTACCATCAATATTGCAGATAAGAGAGTCAACTATATCCATATCTGCGTGGTCGGGATGGGAAGTAAGGTGATAATTAACGAATGCGTATATATCGCATCTATCATCTCCATAGTAGGTCGTATCATCTCCGTAGGCTTTACATCGAGCCTGGTCGTGAGGTGATACATAGGAATATCCTTCCTTAAACTTAACCTCTATGCTTAGGCTTTTGTCCTCCGCATTGACAAACTCTCGTTCTTTCTCATAGAATACGTGTATCGCACCATTTTCCTCGATGTGATAAATGTTCATTTGCTCACGAATCATCCAGTGATTCGACTGACTCAATAGGTCATACAACTCTTTAATATCAGCTGCTGTCTTTTTCATATTTAATTTATTTTATTTGATAATTATTTTACTGAGCTTAATGCTCTTTACTAAAACATAAGTTTTCGATTTTATTTTTCAAGAGTTATCTCACAAAAAAGTGAAATTCTTTTCAACTTTTTAATCTTTTAAGTTAAAGTGCTACAAAAGAAGGAGGTATAAGTGCCTCAATCAAAGATTAAAAAGTATGATAATTAAAATGATACAATGCCGAACAAGACGACTATCTCCATAAGCAACTTTCGGAGCCTATCCTTGATACTCACGCTCGGCAATGAGGAAAGCTTGGCAAGCAACTGCCTATATGGTCGCATTGCTTGAGATAGATGTGTGCCAGGTGATTTGTATCGCCGTATCACGGCCTCAATTTTCTCTAGACTGGTGTCGTAATACTTCAAGAATGCCAGGTTCTTTATCTCGCTTAGCGAGTTGCAATTTTCTTCAGCATCTGTGTCGAGGATAGCGGAATCAAGGAACTCAAAAAATGGATTAGCAGTGCTGTTTAAGACGGAATGATGAGCTGTTGAGGATATATGTAGACACTGCCGCAGTTGCTCTTTGCTATTAAGGTTCATCTCGAATCTAACCTTGTTCTCAAAGACCTTTAGCATTCCTGGCCCATCCTCTACGATGCCTAAGAAGCGGCGGTTGCTGGCACGCTGGAGCTCACGATGCTTGTTATATATAGTTAGTCGACGCTGGAGACCTGTGGTCTGAGGACTCCTCTTTATGATGAAGTTGCCACTGATATTGTGAGCTTCGTACTTATTATAGTTGCTGATGCTCGCTTTTAGTGTTGCGGTCAGAGTCTTGTAATCAGGACAATCTATATCCTTACATACATCAGCTTTGACTACTTCTGCGTCTTCGAGTATCCTATCTGTGTTGAGTTTGCATATCCCTAAGGCGTTGATATTGGATAGACAGGTCGCTATGGTATCAGTATTGATAAGCTTGGGATAGTCGTCTTTGAGTATCTTGCCGCTAAACTCTACTACAAGCTCTCGCTCTACATAGTCCGCTTCGATGTATAGTTGATAGGGTGATCTGATAGAGTATTTTTGCTCTATTATCTGACCATCTAAGGTATTTGTGTGGAATACACTTTCATCAATATTGCTAATGTTATTAATGTCTGAGACAATCTTTAATTTATCAAATGTTAACACTTATTTTTCATATTTTTCTTCTTTATTATTTTTAGATTAGGTCCTTGAAAAAACAAAAACTTCACCTTGATAAGTGGTTATTCGTCCAGTTGGAAATACTGCTTTGTTGTGATGTCCTTTGGTTTGTTAGGTATGCCAGACCAATACTTCTTCATAGCTTGGCTAATATGCTCTTTATGGCTGCTCGTTTTAGCCTTTCCTTTACTACTCACGCTGATTTTTTGCTTGGTTTCAGCATCTAATTCTCGATAGATTCTTTTTCTGTTTTCCATATTTATAAGTGTTTATTAATAAATATAGAAAGCATAGAAAAAATAACAAGAGTAGTAGAGAAAAAAAACAATACAACGACACTAAAAATCAATATAACACACAGCGTGCTCCTACTTATCCTACTCTACCCGCCCATAATTACAAGAGGTGGTTTACCGCTGCAAAGTGTTGTATGGTAAGAAGGTATTAGGGGGAGGTGGCTGGCTATCTTAAATTATAAGCATCAACGCTTAAGGGGGAGTTTCTCGGGGTAAAACTCCTGAATCCAGGCTATGAAATCCAATATTCTTAGATAGTCGTCTATAAATGTTCGATAGTTTAGCAGATATAAGCACAAAAGCGATTGTCTTAACGACAGTCGCTTTTTTTGTGCGTATAAAGGGCCACGCACTGACTGTGGCGGCTCGGCACATCCCAGAAAGCGTGTAAACTATGTATATATGGTACGGTATAGTATTGCTACTTAAAGCAGCTATAGTTTGTTATTTTTTATGGGTGCAATACCCCATTTTTGAGTGCTTTTCGTTTATTGCGAAAATTTTATTATATTTGTATCGCCTACAGGTTAATATCCTAGGCGGACATATTTAATGAAAGTGTTTTTCGCTTTTGTCCTTCAAAGAAAATGTGGAAGTTTTCAAAGCAGTAGGGCGACGGACGGCACTCATTTCTTGTATAGCTATGTGGCTGTATGCTTTCAGCGTACACATACCTCATACTATTCAGGTGTGGGGTATTGTATCGTTTATTACTGCATAGGTCTTTCCACAACCTTCTTTGAGATAAACGAGAATCAGCTCCACACTTTCTGTTTTTATACCACACCACCATAAAGGAGTTGTATGGTAATAGTAGTTTGACACAAACCTTATTAAACTAATATTACTATGAAAAAACTTTTTACTTTGGCATCTCTTGCCACTTTGTTGTTCTCTTGTTCTGAGAACATCGTCGAGACTCCTATTGAGGAAAAACTACCTATCAACATCTCTGTAGGTGTTGAAACTCGTGCTAACGATTCGGCTTTTGCGAATGGCGATGCAGTAGGTATCTATGTTGTAAACTATGACGGCACAACTGCTGGAACACTTTTAACCGAGGGTAACCAGGCTGATAACACCAAGTTTACTTATAATGGTAGTACTTGGAATTCAGACGAGACAATCTATTGGAAGGATAAGAGCACAGCTACTGATTTCTATGCTTACTATCCATACTCTGCATCAGTAGATATCACAGCACACCAATTTGATGTAAAGGCAGACCAGAGCAACGAGGCAAACTTTTGGGCGAGCGATTTCTTGTGGGGTAAGACTGCTAATGTAACTCCTACTGCAAACGCTGTAGCTATTCAGACTAACCACTCTTTGAGCCGTATCATTGTTGATGTTAAGCCTGGTAGTGGTTTTACATCTGCAACTTGGGCTGCTGCAAACAAGAGCGTGAAGATTTGCGATGTTAAGACTACTGCAACTATTAACCTTGCGACAGGCGTTGCAACTGCAACAGGCAATGCGAGTGAGATTATCCCATTTGCAACAACTTCAAACTATAAGGCAATGATGGTGCCACAGACCATCGCCGATGATTCGAAGTTGATTGTTGTGACTGTTGATGGTACTGAGTATGTATATCGCACTGGTTATACCTTTAAGGCCAACACTCAGCATAACTTCTCTATTACAGTAAATAAGGATGCCAGTTCTGTAAATGTTACTATTGGCGAGTGGGATATCGACTCAACTGTTAACGAGGGCACTGCTGTAGAAGAGGGTAATGGTTCTGCAACAATCCAAAACAATGAAATTTGGTATCAGAATGGTAGTACAACTGTAGCAATAAAGCCTGGTCGCAATAAATACTCTTCATATGAAATTAACAAATTCGGTGATGCAACAATTGTATCTAATACATATAATAGTGCAACCGGTTACTGGGTTATCAAATTTGATAAAGAGGTAACAGAGATTAGTAAAACAGCTTTCTCACACCAGGACGCATTGACAAGTGTAGTGCTTCCTAATAGTATTACTTTAATTGACGCAAGTACATTTAATCGCTGTCCATCACTAAGCGAAATAAATATTCCAGAGGGTGTGACTGAAATTGGAAGTTGTGCTTTCATAGCTTGCACTTCACTAACGACTATAACACTACCTGCAAGCTTAGAATCTTTATGGGGCGGTAATCAATTTGAGGATTGTTCTAATTTGGTGTCAGTATATTGCAAAGCGACAACTCCTCCAAGTCCAACAGATGGCGGCACATTTCTACGTTGTCATTCAAACCTTAGAATTTATGTTCCAACAGCAAGCTTAAATGCATATAAGACATCTAAGGCTTGGAGTGAATATGTAGATATTTTTGTAGGCTACGACTTTAACAACTAGTTAAATTAATATTTGGTCTTGATGTTCAATGGTCAAGCACATCGTGGCACAAAAAGCGACCTGTTGAAGGTCGCTTTTTTGCTTATAAAGAGACTCGAACTTGTTGATAAATAAAAGGCTAACCACTCGGTTAGCCTTGATCATTTTTGTTACATTCCCGCTTCGTTGAGCTTCTCGAGGAGTGTTGAAGCCTCGGTGATGCGTTTCTCGACCTTTGTCAAGAGGCGTTTGGCCTCGGTGTAGTTGCCGTTGTGGATGGCGAGAAGGGCACGGGCGTAGTCGGCCTCAGCTGAGGTGCCTGCACGCTTGAGGTAGTGTTCGGCGTGGTGGAGTTCGCCGCGACGCATCTTCACGTTGCCGGCATTAAGGTTGGCCGTAGCATCGTTAGGGTGCTTAGCAACAATGGCCATCACTACGTTCTCAAACTCTGGACTCGACTGGTCAAGATTGGCAGCTGCTGTGTTAAGCTCCTCGTCGTTAAGTGACTCAGGCTCAACGCGTGCAATGGCAATGATACGTTCCACCTCGCGGTAGTTCTTAATGTCGTAGTCGAGCCTGAACTCAGCGTAGCGAAGAGTAGGGTATAGCTGCTCGAACATTGTGTGGTACTCCTTGGGGTATCGCTCCATAATCATCTCGTTAAGGTGCTCGGATGTCATCTTTGTCTCAATGAGCTTTGCTATAGCCTCACGATGTGTGAGCTTCGACTTTGTTACCCACTCGTGCACGGTTGTCCAGTTGTCGGTGTTGTACTCGGTGGTTATTGCTACATCAGGTATGTTAACGATAGTGCGTATATGGTTGATGAGTGCCGCGGCACGCTTGTGTACAAGCTCCTCGTTAAACTCCTTGCCACCCTCGGGTGATGCCGATGCACGCACCCACAGATGCTTTATCGTTGCATCGCGGCTCTCCTTCATATCCTCAAAGAGGGTGTTGATGGTGGCAATCGCCTCGCTATTCTTGTCAAAGCCAGCCTCTATAACTGCCACATTCTGTGGAAAGTCGAGCTGTGCGGTGCGTGTGTAGTGTGTCGTGCCACTCTGCTCCACTTCGGGGATTACAAAGATGTAGCTAGGCACAATGATAGGCTCGCTATACTCTCCAAGGATAATGTCTGCGATGCCAATGAGCTTGTTGTGACAGCCATAGAGCTGCTCTACCAAGGCGAGTTCTGCACCATTCATCCAGGGCATATACTCCACATCGGTCTCGTATGCCACGTCGGCGGGGAGATCCTTGTGTCTCAGCTGCCAGTCGAGAGGCACAGAGTGGCGATGCTCCTCGTCACGCAACATCGTAATATAGTGGTTGTGGCCATATACGCCTACCGATGGGAGGAGCAGCTCGTTGTCGCCGTTGAAGAGTACGGGGGTGTATATCGTTGCTTGATTTGTGCGTATGTCTCTTCCCCCAAGCTCCACTCTTAGGGCTATATGGAGCGTGTCACCCCTATGCGAGAGCTCCACATCTGAGATCCTCGCACCCTCAAAGTTGCTGTGGTGTGGTCGCTGTTGTGCTGTGCCGCTTGCCACAATCGTGAGTGCTGCAATGAGAATAAGTATCTTTTTCATAGTCGCTAAGATTTAAAATAGATAGGAAATGCCCACGTTGAGCTTCGTGATGCCAAAGTAGTTGTGGTGTGCAAGATGCTCGAGCCTCTCGTTAGTCTTCCAGTCATATTTGTCGTACTCGAGGTATGCGTAGCCAATGCCCAACTCCAACTCGAGGTTCCAGTGCTTGTCCAGAGCAAAGGCGTAACCATAGCCGATACCTGCACCGAGCAGCCATCCATCGAATCGGTTGTCCTTGAGTGCTCCGAAGTTGGTGCCGAGAAACTTGATATTGTTGTCGATATTGCCCATATTATATCGGCCATAGTGGGCGTGGATACCGAGGAAGTGTCCAGCAAAGCGGTTGCAAAACCAGTAGCGTGCCTCGGGTTGTGTGAGAAAATGCTTCCACTCTCTGCCGTTGTATACCTTCCAGTCGTTTAAGTTGCTCGGCATATCGAGTGTCCATCGTGGTGCCAGGGCCAACTCTACTCCGAAGTTTACCGTGCCCGTAGCATCGTAAAGCAGGTTTGTCTTGATTGCACACTTTTGTGCGTCGGCACGTTGTACTCCACCTGCCAGAAGTATTACAACGGCACATAGTTGTAGAAATCTTTTCATAAAGCTGTATGCTTAACTCCCTCGCACCGTGCAAGGGGTAAATCCTCTGTGACAACTACCATACCACGCACAACGTCACGTGCAGCCGATTATTAGCTCTATTCACGCCCTCTCCCTTATATATATAATATATATAGGTATACCCTCGCATTTTTAAGAAATTCTCAAAATAATTAAAAATTTTTAAGAAAAAGTTTGCAAATTAAAAATAAAGCACTACCTTTGCACCCGCAATGAGATCAAAACGATGATCAAACAGGCAAAACACGGTTCTCAGGAAATATTTTTGAAAAAAGTCGTCAAAAAATTTGGTGATTTCAAAAATATGATTTATCTTTGCACCGCTTTTCCGCT
>JAFYQY010000153.1 GCA_017559685.1 Alistipes sp. | reverse complement strand
CTCTCTCCTAACTACTCTCTATTAGAAAATCTTGGTCTCTACCGGGCCTGCGTAGATGCCGAGGTAGACTTTACGAGCAGTCTTAAGGTCGAGACCGTACTCCAAGAAACGAGCCTCGGCGTATGCCATACGACCCTTGAATGCCTTGACTGCAGCAGGGGTGTAGTGCTCCGCATACTGCTTTGTGTGGTGGAGTAAGTCGTATGCTATGTAGTTGGTATCGTGTAACTTATAGTTCTTGTAGATGCGATTGTCGATAATCTCCTTGAGATGCTTGTAGGCCTCTGCCTTTGGCAGCTGACCGCACTCCTCCAACTCCTCACGGGTGATAGGCTCGCAGAATGTGATGTTAACATCGCCCTTCGGCATACGGATGCCGTAGAGGATACTGTTGATATCCTCGTGTGGCCCCTTCTGGTAAGTGTTACCCATAAGTGTTACGGTGGTCTCGATAGCCTTCTTCACGTCGCAAGGTTCGTATTGGTACGAGATAGCGATAGGTGCTATATTCAAACTGCTGAAGCTCTCTACGAAGTCGCTTGGACCCGAGAGACTCACCATCTTCAATACGCCTTGATCGGTAGCGTCGATGCCATCCTTTGTACGGCCGTTACGCTGCGAAATCCACATCGACTTACCCTGCGAGATATACCAGCGGATATATTCGGCGAGGTGCTGCGAGTTTTGGAGGAACTCACGAGGAGAAATGTCGTCTGTCTTGCGAATTACACGTACTGCACGATTTATGCGGCAAATATCCACAATAAACTGCGAGCGCAACAAGTTGTCGCCCAATGTGGTAGCCGATGTCGGGAATCCGTGCTGGAAGAGCGTATATTGCAATAAGAATGAGTCGAGCGTAATGTCTCGGTGGTTCGAAATGTAGAGGTAGCCTTTGCCCTTCTCTACGGTGTTGACACCCTCCCAAGTGAAGTTGTTGATTGTTGAGTCGATGATTCGCTTGATAATGCTGATCATCACTCGCTCCTGCATCTGCTCCACGGTTTTGCAGGTTCTTACGACCTCTCTGATGCGCTCCATATCGGCGTCAGGGAAGGCGAAGTTTACAGCAGGAATAAAAGCTGGGTCGTTTACGATTCGCTCCAAAGCGGCGGGAATTTCGTCGTCATTGTAGGGACGAATATCACCATATAAATCCTCTATCATAATCTTCGAGAGTCACAATATTTTTACAAAGATAAGTAAAATTCTCCGAATGGGCAAATTTAATTTCTTAAACCTCTTTTTTTGATAGAATTTAAGCGGGTAAATATTCATTTGTATCAAGTGCGATTTTTTGAAAAAAGTTTTTGTTTTTACGTAGTAAAGCATTACCTTTGCCCCGCTATGTTAAAAAGACATTTTAAATCATTATCAATCTGCCTGCTCCTCGCCCTTGCGATGGTGCCTGCTCGTGTGTTTGCACAGAGCGGTTCTGTCGTTACGGTGAGTGGTATTGTAACCTCTGCGGAGGATAAGTTGCCACTTATTGGAGTTGCTGTTGTCACCGACAAGATGCAGGGTGTTACAACATCGCTTGATGGAAGTTATACCATCAAAGCCGAGGCAGGTACAAAATTATCGTTTTCGTATTTGGGTTGTCGCTCGGTAGAGTGGACTATACCGTCGGGAAGCGACAAGGTTACCTACAACCTTGTTATGCAGAGCGACACCGAGTCTATCGACGACGTTGTTGTTATCGCCTATGGTGTGCGTAAGAAGGGCACTATTGCGGGCTCTGTTTCGGCTGTCGAGATGGAGAATATCACCGATACCCCTACAGCGGCCTTTGACCAGGCATTGCAGGGTCAGGTTGCAGGTTTGTCGGTTATGTCCTCGACAGGAGAGCCGAGCGCAACTGCAAAGATGACTATCCGAGGCGTAAACTCAATCAATTCGGGTACTGCACCGCTCTATATCTTGGACGGAGTGCCAATCGAGAGTAGCGACTTCAACGCTATCAATCCGGCCGATATCGAGTCGTTGTCGGTGTTGAAGGATGCGGCTTCGACCTCAATCTATGGTGCTCGTGCGGCTAATGGTGTTATCGTTATTACGACCAAGCGTGGTGCGAAGGCTGACCGCCCTCGTATCGACTATCGTATGCAACTCGGTTTCTCGCAGATTGCGGGTAATAATTGGGACTTGATGAACACCGCTGAGCGTATTCAGTACGAGAAGGAGGTTGGTTTGACCGAGGGCAAGGATTATGACCTCTTGAGCAAGACCAATGTTCGTTGGCTCGACGAGGTGTATAATAGCGCTGCGTTGTTGCAGAACTACGAGCTCTCGATTTCGGGTGCTGACAACAAGACTTCGTACTATGTATCGGGTGGCTACTACAACCAGGAGGGTACTGCTCTCGGCTCGGGCTTCTCACGCTTCTCGTTCCGTGCGAATGTGGACCGAAAGGCGGCTCGTTGGCTCAAGCTCGGTACAAATACGATGCTCAACTACCAGCAGATTCAGCAGGCTGACGAGGGTTCTTACACCTTGGTAACCCCAATCTCGGCTGCTCGCTTTATGTTGCCGTACTACTCGCCATACAAGGCTGACGGCTCGTTGGCTTCGATTAACGATGGCTCGTGGAAGGGTATTGGTCAAAACCCCATTGAGTGGCAGCAGAACAACCCTGTAACCTTCAAGAAGTACAAGTTGCTCTCGACATTCTACGCCGACGCAACCCCTATCGAGGGCTTGTCGTTGCGTTCGCAGTTGTCGGTGGACTACTCGCATACCACAGGCTTCGGTATGTCCTATCCGAGCTACTTGCCAAATCAGGGTCAGGGCTCGGCCTCTCGTTCATCGACCGATGGCGGCTCGCTCACAGTTACCAACACCGTGAACTACCGCTTCTCGAAGGGCTATAAGCACAACTTCAACTTCCTCGTGGGTCAGGAGGGTATTGCCTACCACTACGAGGCGTTCAGTGTCTTGACAGAGGGACAGAATAACGACTTCTTGACCAACGTCTCGTCGGGTACACGCTCTACATCGTGGAGCGACACCACCGACTCGGACTATGGCTTCCTTTCGTTCTTCGGTCGTGGCGAGTATAACTACGACAACCGCTACTTTGCGGAGTTCTCGGTGCGTGCCGATGGATCGTCTCGCTTTGGTAAGAAGAATCGTTGGGCAGGCTTCTGGTCGTTGGGCTTTATGTGGAGCTTGCGTGACGAGGCCTTTATGGAGTCGTCTCGTCGTTGGCTTACTCACGCTCAGATTGCCGTTTCGACAGGTACCTCGGGTAACTCGTCTATTCCAAACTACAAGCACTTGGCTCTCATTGGCGGTGGCGTAGATTATGGTGGCGACGCAGGTATCTTGTTGATGCAACCAGGTAACGAGGAGTTGCGTTGGGAGCGTCCGTGGACATCGAACTTGGCTTTGCACTTCGGCTTCTGGCACCGATTGACCGTCGATGCCGAGGTCTACTATAAGCGCACTTCGGATATGTTGATGCAGGTGCCACTTCCATACTCGACTTCGGGCTTTGGCTACAAGTGGGACAATGTCGGCACAATGACAAATGTTGGTGTCGAGTTGAACTTGCAGGGTACACTCGTTCAGGCGAAAGATTTCTCGTGGACTGCGAATGTGAACTTCTCGTACAACCGCAACCGTATCACTTCGCTCTATAACGGTGTTACCGAGTATGAGATGGCGAATACCAACACCAAGCTCGTAGTAGGACACCCGCTTGGCGAGTTCTACATCAACCGCTACGCAGGTGTAAACCCAGCGAATGGTGACGCTTTGTGGTACACTAAGGATGGCGAGATTACAAACGAGTTGCGTGACGAGGATAAGGTGCTCGTAGGCAAGAGCTACATTGCTCCTTGGCAGGGTGGTTTCGGTACTGCGTTGTCGTGGAAGGGCTTCTCGTTGAGCGCACAGTGTGCTTGGGTGGCAGACCGTTGGATGATTAACAACGACCGCTACTTCGACGAGTCGAATGGTCGTTTTATGAACTACAACCAGTCGGCACGCTTGCTCGATCGTTGGAAGAAGCCTGGCGATATTACCGATATCCCACGCCACGGTGTATATACCGAGTTCGACAGCCGATTGTTGGAGGATGCGTCGTTCCTTCGTTTGAAGAATGTGATGCTCTCGTATTCGTTCCCTAAGCGTCTGTTGGATAAGAGCAAGGTATTCCAGGGCTTGCGTCTCTATGCACAGGTTCAGAATCCTTTGACCTTTACTAAGTTCTCGGGCTTGGATCCAGAGAGTACTGCAAATGTATATCAGGCGCAGTATCCTATGGCCCGTCAGTACACATTTGGTCTTGATATAACATTCTAATGGCTATGATGAAGAGTTTAATCTACAATATAAAAGTGGGAGCGATGGCAGTCGCTGCGCTCCTCTTGGCAAGTTCGTGCTTGGAGAAGTATCCGGGCTCGGCACTCTTGGAGGATAAGGCTATGTACACCTACGAGGATGCGGAGCAACTCGTAACGGGTATCTACTCGAAGTTTAAGAGCGGATCGTTGCACAATGGCTACTTGACTATTCTCCCCGATATTCAGGCCGATATGGTCTATGCTATCGACGGCTATAGCAACCAATATGGCTCGTTCTGGTTGTGGCAGCTCCGTTCTACAACATCGGAGGTGGAGAGCGTCTATGCAAGTTTGTATAGCGTAATCTCGAACTGCAACTTCTTCCTCGAGCGTATCGACAACGTTAAGGCAAACACAATCGACGACGCTAAGCTCACAAGCCTCGACTTCTATACAGGCGAGGTCTATACCTTGCGTGCATTGGCCTATTCGGAGCTCTTGAAGTTGTTCTGCGAGGCCTACGACCCTGCTACTGCGAATGAGAAGATGGGTGTTGTGTTGCGCAAATCATACTCACAGCAGGAGGAGGCTGTGCGTGCATCGTTGTACGACTCGTACCAATTCGTTTTGGGCGACTTGGAGAAGGCCGAGGCGTTGCTCGACAGCGACTATGACGGCTACTCATCGGACTACGCAACCAAGGCTATGGCCGAGGCGTTGCACGCTCGTGTAGCACTCTATATGCAGGATTGGGATGCGGCTATCGACTATTCGACCCGCCTTATCAACAATAAGGCATTTGCGCTCTCGTCGGCAAACACCGTATATACCGACGGTATGAGCTTCTTCCAATATATGTGGAACTACGACCTCGCAACCGAGATTATCTGGCGAGTTCGTCTCACTCCGCAGTCTCCGGGTGCGATGATTGGCTCGGCGTTCTTGAACTTCACGAACGACTACGCCTACTTCTATCCCGACTATGTACCTGCGCAGTGGGTGTTGAACCTCTACGGTCAGAAGGACTATCGCTACGATGCATACTTCTACCAGGCGCAGACAGGCTATGCTCACGGTTTGGTTTGGCCGTTGTTGGTTAAGTACTATGGCAATGGCGACTTTATCAACTCGTACCAGCTCTACCACGTCTCGATGCCGAAGCCGTTCCGCTTGGCTGAGCAGTATCTGATTCGTGCCGAGGCGTACTGCCGAAAGGAGTCACCAAACTACTCGTTAGCTTCGAAGGACTTGACAACATTGCGTGAGAGCCGCTTCCAGTCGGGTGCGGGCGCAATCAGCCTCTCGGCTTCGAACTATATGCAGAATATCGCCGAGGAACGTGTGCGTGAACTCTATATGGAGGGACACCGCTTGCACGATATCAAGCGTTGGGGCAACCTCTACAACGAGGGTAAGGGCTTCGAGCGTACTCCGCAGTCTAACTCGTTGGTTGAGGGTAGCTCAATCAAGAAGGCGGCAAACGACTATATGTATGTATGGCCTATTCCTCGTCACGAGATCGAGGCTCCAGGCTCGAAGGTTAAACAGAATGCCGGCTACTAAGAAAGGAGAAGATTATGAAGAGATTATTTAATATAATAGTATCGGTTATTGCGGTTATGAGCTTTGTGGCTTGTAACGAGCAGTATCCAACCTACGAGGGCAAGGAGTATCTGATGTTTGCAGACTCGTTGTCTACAAATATGGTCTTGGCCGACGGCACTCCGTTCAAGGTTAAGGTATCTTCGACCGTAGCACGTGACTTCGACCGTACCTATGCCGTAGAGATTATCGATAAGGGTAGCAACGCAATCGAGGGATACCACTATCGCCTCGGTTCGAATACCTTTACTATCCCTGCGGGCAAATTGTCGGCTGAAGTGGATGTGTATGGCAACTACGAGAATATCGAGCCTACCGACTCACTCGGCTTTACCTTGAAGTTGGTGATGAACGAGAAGTTGAAGTGGAACCTCTACCCAAAATCGGACGAGACAAAGGTGGTAATGTACAAGTCGTGTCCATTCGACATCAACGAGTGGGGTGGAACAGAGCAGGAGCCAAAGTACTGCAAGATGACTTCGCTCCTCTTGTATAGCTACCCAGGTACAAATACCGACTTTACTCGCTTGGTACGATGCTACAAGCACAAGTCGTTGGAGAACACAATCATTATGGACGACTTGTTCTACAATGGTTACGATGTGTTGCTCACATTTGACACCACCGACCCTGCACAACCGTTGTTGAAGACTCCGGGCGAGCAGGTTATCGGTAGCGAGTTTACCGTTTTTGGCATCCAATATGGTGACGGTAAGATTTTGGCTACACATAGCCCTCGTGCCGACCAGCCATCGAGCTTTAATGCGTGTCAGAAGTTTGCTCAGTTGTGGGTTTTGGCCTACGTAAACGACTTCTCGACATCGGTGGGTTACATTGGTTACTTCTACAATATCCTCGAGTGGATATCGCAGGAGGAGGCCGAGGAGATGATTAAAGAGGGATACTAAGATTCAGAATACGGAATTAACAATTATAAAAAGCTAATGGCTAATGGCCAATAGCTAATGGCCAAGAAAATTATGAAAAAGATATTTGCAATTTTTAGCGTCGTAGCGACTTTGTTCGCTTCGTGTACTCCTGAT
>JAFYQY010000152.1 GCA_017559685.1 Alistipes sp. | reverse complement strand
TGTTTTTACATACGAGGTTTCTGTCGCCATAGCCGTTGTCGATTTTCGAAACGTATGGGAAGAACTTCGAGCGGGCAACCCACTCCAACGGGAAGGCTGCCTCGTGGCGTGAGTATGGGTGCGACCACTCGCCAGCCAACTCCTCGGCGATGTGTGGTGCATTGGCTAAGAGGTTGTCGTCCTCGCCATTTATCGCCTCTGCCTCACGCTTAATCTGAATCAGAGCCTCGATAAAGCGATCCATCTCCTCCTTCGGCTCCGACTCGGTAGGCTCAACCATCAAGGTCTCGTGCACAGGGAACGAGAGTGTTGGTGCGTGGAAGCCGTAGTCCATCAAGCGGTGTGCTACGTCGCCACAATCTACGCCATATTCACGCTTGAAGTGTGTCAAGTCGAGAATCATCTCGTGACCTACACGGCCAGTCTCGCCCGAGTAGTAGGTGCGGAACTCGTGCTTGATGGCCGATGCCATATAGTTGGCGTTCACGATAGCCATCTCGGTAGCCTTACGCAACCCCTCTGCGCCAAGCATCTTGATGTAGCCGTAGGTTATAGGCAAGAGCATTGCCGAGCCCCAAGGCGACGACGAAACGGCTGTGATGCCCTGCTCGCCACCGGTGCTAACCACCGAGTGCGATGGGAGGAACGGTGCGAGGTGCGAAGCCACGCAGATAGGGCCAACACCTGGGCCACCACCTCCGTGTGGCATTGCGAAGGTCTTATGCAGATTGAGGTGGCAGACATCGGCTCCGATGAAGCCTGGGTTTGTCAAGCCCACCTGTGCGTTCATATTTGCTCCATCCATATATACCTCGCCACCAGCGTCGTGGATAGTGTCCACAATCTCACGTATGCGACTCTCGAATACGCCGTGTGTCGAAGGGTAGGTAACCATCAAGGCGCACAACTCCGACGAGTACTGCTCGGCCTTGGCCTTCAAGTCCTCGACGTCGATATTGCCGTGTTCGTCGCACGCTACGGTTACAATCTTCATACCCGCCATTGCTGCCGAAGCTGGGTTTGTGCCGTGTGCCGAAGCAGGGATGAGTACCACGTTGCGGTAGCCCTGATTGCGGCTCTGGTGGTAGGCACGGATAACCATCAAGCCCGCATACTCGCCTGCTGCGCCCGAGTTTGGCTGCAACGAGCAGGCTGCAAAGCCTGTGATGGTCGAGAGGTCGTTCTCCAACTCCTCAATCAATGCTGTGTAGCCCTCGTGCTGCGATGCAGGGGCAAATGGGTGGATATTCTGGAAGCCAGCCAACGAGAGCGGTTGCATCAACGAGGCGGCATTCAACTTCATAGTGCACGAGCCGAGCGAGATCATCGAGTTTGCCAACGAGATATCACGCAACTCCAACTGCTTGATGTAGCGCATCAACTCGCTCTCCGAACGGTAGCGGTTGAATACAGGCTCGGTGAGGTAGGCCGACTTACGAGCCATAAAGGTCTGTGGCTCGGTGGCGTGGGCAACCCTCTTCGCCTTCTTGCCCTTAGCCTCGGCAAAGATTGCCACTACCTCCTCGACCTCCTGCGGTGTGGTGACCTCGTCGAACGAGAGGCGTACACGGAACTCCGAAGGGTAGTAGAAGTTGATGTGGTGCTCCTCGGCTACCGACTCTACGACCGAAGCCTCAGCCTCGATGTCGAGTGTGTCGAAGTAGTTCTTGTTGGTCAATTTGTAGCCCAAAGCCTCGATAGCCTTGGCTGCGCTCTCGGCTGCGAGGTGTGCGGTGAGTGCTGCACGGCGCAAGCCCTCAGCGCCATTGTAGACGCAGTGGAAGCCGACAATCGACGCCATCAACGCCGATGCGGTACAGATATTCGATGTTGCACGCTCACGCTTGATGTGTTGCTCACGCATCTGCAACGACATACGCAACGCCTTGCGACCGAGACGGTCTACCGAGACACCGATGATGCGACCAGGCATATTGCGCTTGTAGGCATCCTTCGTAGCCATATATCCTGCCGAAGGGCCTCCGAAGCCCATTGGGCAACCGAGACGCTGGGTTGTACCTACGGCGATATCTGCGCCCCACTCTGCTGGTGGTGCGAGCAGTGCCAACGAGAGAAGGTCGGCATCGGCTGTTACGAGTGCGCCTACGGCGTGTGCCGAAGCCACGAAGTCGCTATAGTCACGCACCTCGCCATTGGCTGCGGGGTACTGTATGATTGCGCCAAACTCCTTGCCTGTGAAGGTGTAGTCGGCGTAGTTGTCGACAATAAGTTCGATGCCGAATGGCTCACTGCGGGTGAGCAAGACGTCGAGTGTCTGTGGGAAGATGTTCTCATCCACGAAGAGGAGGTTGCGACCCTCCTTCACCGCCTCACGGGAGCGAAGGGCGAACATCATAGCCATAGCCTCGGCTACGGCAGTGCCCTCGTCGAGCAACGAGCAGTTGGCAATCTCCATACCCGTAAGCGAGATTATTGCGGTCTGGTAGTTCAAGAGAGCCTCCAAGCGACCTTGCGAAATCTCCGCCTGATAAGGGGTGTACGAGGTGTACCACGCAGGGTTCTCGAATACGTTGCGCATAATAGCCGCCGATGTGGCGTTAGGGTAGTAGCCCATACCGATGAAGGAGCGGAACTGCTGATTGCGTGCAGCCAACTCCTGGATGTGCTGTGCGAATTCGTACTCGCTCATAGCCTCGCCCAAAGCGAGCGGTGCATTGAGACGAATATCGGCAGGGAGTACCTGCGAGATGAGTTCCTCGACCGAGCCGACACCTATAGTGTCGAGCATTGCCTTCAAAGTCTCGGCATTGCTACAACCGATATGACGGTTTACAAAGTTATCAAACATATTGCTTTAAGGTTTAGTTACTACAAAAGTAGTAAAAAAATGTGAAATGCAAAATTTAAAAATTAGGAATTTTTAGGGGAGTAGGGGAGTAGGGGAGGTAGAGGAGATAGAGGCGTTAGAGCCGTTAGGGGCGTTAGGGGCGTTAGGGACATTAGGGGCATTAGGGGTGATAGGGGTTATAGGATAGGATAGGATAGGATTCGGGCTTGCGCCCTTGATGGGATATTATAGGACTATCCTATCAAGTCCTATCAAGCACCGCAGGTGCGACTCCTATCAACTCCTATCAACTCCTATCGACTCTCCACCCTCTCGTTACAAGTTACAAGTTACACGAGTTACAGGGGTGCGTGCCCGTGTAACTGTGTAACTCTCTAACCAAACCCGTTACATCTGTTACAGAGTTACCCCCCCCTGTAACTGTGTAACTCTGTAACTCTGTAACTAACCACAACCCAATTTTTAATTCTTAATTTTTAATTTCTAATTAAATTCACTATCTTTGATAGAGAAAAACCACTATCGCTATGAGAAACGTCGTGAAGATTGAGTGCGTAAATTGCGCTACAACAGTTGAGGTCGAGATGGGTACTTCGCTCGTGGAACTTGCCGAGAAGCTCGCTCTGAAGGGTAAATACCCCCTGCTCGCAGCCTACGTAAACCACAAGCTCAAGGAGCTGAACTACCGCATCTACACCCCTGCCAAGGTGGAGTATTTCGATATCTCGCACCTTGCGGGCTTCCGTGTCTATCAGCGTTCGCTTATATTTATTATGCAGGCTGTGGCGTCGCAACTCTACCCAGGGCAGACGTTCCACGCACGTCACGCCATAGGCGACAGCCTCTACTGCGAGGTAGAGGGCAAGCACGCCTTCACAGCTGAGGAGTGCACTGCGCTCTACGAGACTGCACAAGCACTCGTAGCTAAAGATATAGATATAACTCGTGATAAACTCCCTACCGAGGAGGTTATAGCCGAGTTTGCCAAGCGTGGCTACGACGACAAGGTCGATATACTCCAATCTCGTAAACACCTATATAGCTCTATATATCGCTTAGGTGACGAGATAGGCTACTTCTACGGTGCTTTAGTGCCTTCGACAGGCTACGTTAAGCACTTCGAGATACACCCTTATCATAAGGGTTTCTATATCTCGGTGCCTTCACGCACAGCACCCGACACCATACTACCACCGCCTAACCTCAAAAAGATGTTCTCTATATTTGATGGTTATAGCGAGTGGGTAGATATTATGGGTGTCGCTACCGTAGGTAGGCTCAATAAGCGTATTGAGCAGGGCGACACAAGCGAGATGATACAGATAGCTGAAGCACTGCACGAGAAGCGACTCTCACGCATAGCCGACACTATAGCCGAGGCTAATCGTGAGCGTGGCTTGCGCCTTGTGCTTATCTCGGGCCCTTCGTCGAGTGGTAAGACCACTACATCGAAGCGCTTGGGTGTGCAGTTGCGAGTACTCGGTCTGCACCCTGTACTTATCTCTACCGACGATTACTTTGTTAATCGTGAGGATACGCCTCGTGACGAGAATGGCGACTACGACTTCGAGGCATTGGAGGCTATAGACCTTGCACGCCTCAATGAGGACTTAGGCCGATTGATGGCTGGCGAGAGCGTAGAGATACCACGCTTCGACTTTATAAGCGGTACTCGCAAGTGGCACGACAACCCACTGCAGCTCGATGACCGCTCAATACTTATTATGGAGGGTATCCACTCGCTCAACCCTCGCCTGACGCCGAGCATACCTACGTCGGCTAAGTTCCGACTCTATGCTTCGTGCTTCACCTCGGTAGCTATGGATAATACCTCACGTATACATACTACTGATAATAGATTGTTGCGTCGTATGATACGTGATAACGCTACACGAGGCATTAGTGCAGCCGATACTATAGCACGCTGGCCGAGTGTGCGACGTGGCGAGGAGCGCAATATCTTCCCTTATCAGGAGGAGGCCGACGTGATGTTCAACTCGTCGCTCTTCTACGAGATTGCGGTGCTGAAGCCGTATGCCGAGCCGTTGTTGAGGGCTATACCTAACACACGCCCCGAGTACGCTACGGCGCAGGGGATGTTGAAGTTCCTCGATAACTTCCAACCTATCGTCACCGACGAGATACCACCAACCTCGGTGCTGCGTGAGTTCGTTGGCGGCAGCGCATTTAAGTATTAGAGTTACAGAGTTACAGAGTTACACAGTTACAGGGGGGGGTAACTCTGTAACAGATGTAACGGGTTTGGTTAGAGAGTTACACAGTTACACAGTTACACAGTTACACGGGCACGCACCCCTGTAACTCGTGTAACTTGTAACTTGTAACGAGAGGGTGGAGAGTCGATAGGA
>JAFYQY010000151.1 GCA_017559685.1 Alistipes sp. | reverse complement strand
TGTATCTTCGACGACGAGAATGGTGTGATGAATCTCGACATTCAGCAGGCGGGAGGTCGTGCTATTGTGATTAGTCAGTTTACACTCTTTGCCTCGACTAAGAAGGGAAACCGCCAGTCGTATATCCGCTCGGCGGCCGAGCCTATCTCTCGCCCTATGTATGAGAAGTTCTTGGCTACGCTCTCGGCGATGCTCGGTGCGGAGGTTGAGCACGGCGAGTTTGGCGCCGATATGCAGGTGTCGCTCGTGAACGATGGCCCCGTAACAATTTGTATTGACTCGAAAAACAAGGAATAGAGATGAAACGTAGAGTTCTGACCTTCGTATTGGCCTTTGTGGCGCTCTTCTCGGTGGCGAGTGCCTATGGCTGGAATAGTGCGGGACACTGCACTATCGGTCACATTGCCGACCAAAACCTCACCCCTAAGGCTCGCAAGATGTGCGACAAGTACCTCGGTCACTCGTTGGCATACTTCGCCTCGTGGATGGATCAATGGCGCTACTCGAAGGAGTACCACCATACGGCTCGTTGGCACGCTGTGGGTGTTAAGAATGGCGAGTTTGTTCCTGCCGAGTTGGTAGGCGATATCTCGATTTTCCGTGCACCACTGACCAATGACGAGCAGGGTGTTGCTCGTTTGGAGCAGATTGAGAAGGCGCTCAAGAATTATCGCAATATGCCCGATTCGGCTGTGGCGGTAAACTTGAAGTGTATCATCCATATGATTGGCGATATGCACTGCCCTGGTCACGTATTCTACGATGGTCAGAAGCAGTTCGAGTTCAAGGAGGATGGCAACGCAATGCGCTTCCACGGCTATAACGATAGAGCCTTTGGTCGTTTCCATAAGGGTAAGACTGCCGACCAATTCCGTAAATCCTATTGTCGATTGACTAAGACGGAGATTGAGGCGCTATGCAAGGGCGATATGGCGAGCTGGGTGAAGCAGAACGAGCCAATCTTCCGTGAGTGCTACACACTCCTTTCGCCAACCATCGACTACAAGGACTTGCCCGAGCAGAATAAACTCCGTATGAAGGAGATTACCGACCAACTCTATATCGATGCGGGCTATCGCTTGGCACACTTTATTAACCAAATTTTCAAGTAGGAGGGTAGACGTATGAAGATGTTTCGATATATCGTTGTTGCACTCTTTGCCCTCGTGGCAACCGATGCTTTGGCGTGGACAACCGAGGTTAATAAGGCTGTGCTGATGTTTGCCGAGGAGAATCTTGCAAACAAGAGCAAGAAGGAGGTCGAGAAACTGTTGGGCGCACCGCTCTCGTCGATTGAGTTTGTGAAGAAGGGTAAAAACAAGAGCCGCCTCGACGAGAATGGCAAGTCGGTAACTACCGATGCCAAAGATGCTGTCGTTCGACTCGAGAAGGCTATCGCCACACTCCAAAACAAGAAAGCGCCGATTGCGGAGCGTAAGGCAGCGTTGTGTACTGCGGCAGAGTTGACCGTTGATATCCACTGCTTGGCCAATGTCCTTATCGACAAACACCTTGAGAAGAATTTCACCTTCCGTCGTCACAACTCTATGCAGACGGAGTTTATCTACTACACGATAAAGAAGGCGACCTGGCAGGGCGTATGGCACAAGGAGTTCCATAAGGGTCACGGCGTATTCTCGTCGGAGATGTATCTTTACGATTGGCATATCGCAACCAAGGGTATGGCTAAGCACTATAAGAAGGAGAGTGTCGACCCTCGCAAGTGGGTGGAGAAGACGGGCGAGAGAGCATTCGAAGCGCTCAAGGTGTTCCAACCCGACCTTCTTACCGAGATTGTTGAGGTGCCGAAGATGGAGGAGGTAAACAATGCGTGCCTCTACGATGCGGCGTTCCACCTCGCTAACCTATTGAATAAAACTTTGAAATAATCGATATGAAGAAGAGAATTCTAAATTTGATGCTGTTGGTTGTGGCACTCGGAGTGTCGCACAACGCAATGGCGTGGGGTGGTTGGGGACACCACATTGTTGCTTACATCGCAGAACAACACCTCACCCCCGAGGCTAAGGGAAAGTGCGAACACTATCTCAAGCACTCATTGCCACACTACTCGTCGTGGATGGATCATTGGCGCAACAGCGAGCCGTTCAAGGAGACAACCTATTGGCATATGAATCGTGTCAATAAGGAGTTCGTTACCATTGGCAATAACGACATTACTCGTGATGCTGTGACTCAGCTCGAGCGAGTGAATAAGGAGATGATTAAGGGCGGATACAAGAATTTGTCCGACTCGTTGGTTGCTGTAAACCTCAAGTATCTTATCCATATGGTGGGCGATATGCACTGCCCTTGCCACGTTGCCTACTCGAAGGATTGCGGCTTGAAGGGGCACTCAATCTACATCAAGGGCAAGAAGATTAACCGTCACAAGTTCTGGGATGGTGCGCCACAGACTATGCACCCGAAGTGGAATGCCGACAAGTTCCTTAAGGCATACGACACCTACTCGCCAAAGCAGATTAAGAAGATTGCGAAGGGTACACCTACAAAGTGGAGCAAGCAGAATGCGACCAATATGGTGCAGACCTACTACATTTGGGAGAAGGGACAGAATTTTGCCGAGTTGACTCAGGAGCAACGCAAGCAGATTGACGACACTATTCACGAGCAGTTGGCCTATGCGGGATACCGCTTGGCGGCTATGCTCAACAATATTTTCAAAGAGTAACGACCTAAAATAGAGCAGAATATGAAGAAAATCATAATATTGATGTTGGCGTTGGTGGTGGTAGGCAAGAGCTTTGCCTACGCTCCATTTGGTCACCAAACAGTAGCAGCTTTGGCCGAGAAGTATCTTACAGAGAAGGCCAAGAACGAGACTCGGGAGATACTCAAAGCCGACTTGGTAAAGTATTCGGTGTGGCTCAATTCGCTCCGTGGCAAGGAGGCAACAGCCTATACTAAGGAGTGGCACTTCTTTGTGCTCGACGCAAATGGCAAATCGACCACAATAAACGAGAACGACGGTGTAGTACAGCTCGAGAAGGCTATCGAGGTGTTGCGTAACCGTGCAAACCACAGCGCCGAGGAGGTGAATACCGCTTTGCGAAAGGTTATCCACCTTGTGGGCGACATCCACTGCCTTTCGCATATCCATATCGAGGGCATCGAGGCAACCAAAGACTTCGAATTCGAGAATTGGAACGAGGGCGTAGGTAAGGATAGCAAAATTTGGAAGTCGAAGTGGTATAACGTGTGGGAGCGTACCTACATCAACCGTTACACCTTGTTCTCGCC
>JAFYQY010000150.1 GCA_017559685.1 Alistipes sp. | reverse complement strand
AATGAAAGAATATGCCACGAAATAGCGATTGCAAGGATAGCCATCAACAGCTGTGCCCACCACCACTTGTCGACCACAGCAAAGATGCAGTAGCCGATAGTTAGCCATACGAGTGTGACCGAGAAAATCTTCACTCGAAGAGGTATGGCACGATGTTCGTGGTAGTTGCGGATATACTCGCCAAAGAGTTTATGATTGAGCAACCACGCATAGAGCGAGGGCGAAGCCTTCAACCACGCCGCAGCAGACAAAAGCAAAAACGGCGTAGTAGGCAACATAGGCACAAAGATGCCCATAATACCCAAAGCGAGTGAAATGCAACCTACTATGATTAAAAATATCCTCATTGCGGCGGCAAAATTACAAATTATTATTATATTTGTGGAAGAAATATACAAAATCAGATATAGTTATGGAGAAAATTGGTATCGCTTGCGACCACGCAGGCTACGAAATGAAGGAGTTTTTGACGGGATACCTCTCGTCGAAGGGTTTTGAGGTCTTTGACTTTGGTTGCCACTCGGAGGAGAGTTGCGACTACCCTGACCACGCACACCCTATGGCTGAGGCTCTCGAGAATGGCGAGTTCCCACGTGCTATCGGCATCTGTGGCTCGGGCGAGGGTATGGCAATGACTCTCAACAAGCACCAGAAGGTACGTGCATCGCTCGTATGGATTCCTGAAATTGCGAAGCTTACACGCCTTCACAACGACAGCAACGTCTTGGTTCTTCCAGCTCGTTTCATCTCGAACGAAGAGGCGTTGGCAATTCTTGAGGAGTGGCTCAATACCGAGTTTGAGGGTGGTCGTCACATCCGTCGTGTCGAGAAGATTGCCAAGTAACCTTAGATAGCAAACAAAAAAAGAGCGAGAGAAATCTCGCTCTTTTTTATTTGATGTCAAGCAGACTACTCTACTGTCGGAGTTTCAGTATTAGTCTCCTCAGCCGCAGGTACCAACGCCTTGACTGCACTCTCGAACTCCTCGGCAAACTTCGCCTTATCCTCGTCGTTTTTGAGCGAAATAGCGTGGTTTGTGACAACTCCGCAGTTCTCCTCTATCTTCTTAATATTCAAGTCCTCGTGCATCTTAAATGTATCCTCATTGATGAAGATAAACTTAAGCACAAACAGAATTGCGAGAATATACATTGTGATAGTGATATTCTTGAACTTAGCGCAGATGATATTCATCAACACATAGGCGATCATACCGAGCAAAATACCGTTCGAAATCGAGTATGTGAGTGGCATCATTATAATACATATAAATGCAGGGATAGACTCAGCGAAGTCGTCAAACGGAATCTTCTTGATAGGCTCCATCATCAAGAGACCTACGATGATAAGCGCAGGAGCTGTTGCTGCCGATGGGATCGAAAGGAACAATGGCGAGAAGAACAATGCAACGGCAAAGCATATTGCCACCGCAAATGCAGTGAGTCCCGAACGACCACCCTGTGCAACGCCCGCAGCACTCTCCACGTAGGTTGTTGTGGTCGATGTTCCGAGCATAGCACCCGCAGTAGTTGCGATAGCGTCGGCCATAAACGCCTGTTTAATACGGTGGATATTACCCTTCTCGTCCATCAAACCCGCCTTTGTACATACGCCAACGAGCGTTCCTACGGTATCGAACATATCGATAAAGAGGAATGTAAAGACCACAACAAGCATATCGAGCGAGAGAATCTTATCGAATTGGAACTGGCAGAAGATTGGAGCAACCGACTCAGGGTGCGAAACAACACCCTTAAACTCGGTAACACCCATCGGGATACCAATCAACATCGTAATCAAGATACCAATCAAAATTGCACCAGGCACATTTCTCATAAAGAGGAAACCTGTAATAGCCAAGCCAACAAGAGCAAGCAAGCCCGAGCCTGAAGTAATATCGCCCAAACTTACGAGCGTAGCAGCATCGTACACAACAACGCCAGCCTCCTTTAAGCCGATGAAGGCGATAAAGAGTCCGATACCTGCGCCAATAGCGTTACGAAGACTCAAAGGTATGGCATTCACAATCGCCTCACGCACATTCGTAGCCGTGAGCAGAATAAAGATAAAACCTTCGAGCAACACCGCCGTAAGAGCGAACTGCCAATCGTAGCCCATACCGAGACATACGGTATAGACAAAGAAGGCGTTCAAGCCCATACCCGGAGCGAGTCCGAACGGAAGTTTGCCCCAAAAGGCCATTGCAAGACAGCCGATAATACCGGCTAAAGCTGTAGATGTAAATACTGCACCGCCAGGCATACCGTCAAGCAGGCTGAACATTGCAGGGTTTACTGCCAAAATGTAGGACATCGTAAGGAATGTGGTGATTCCTGCGATAAACTCCTTCTTAATTGTTGTTTGGGTTGGATCAAATCCAAAAAGTCTCTTCAACATTGTATTGAGTGTTATTTAGATGCACGTTTACGATCTACCTCGTTGAGCAAAATCTTGCGGAGACGCATAGACTTTGGTGTTACCTCAACATACTCGTCCTCCTTGATGTACTCCAACGCCTCCTCCAACGAGAAGATTTTCGGAGGTACGATAACCGCCTTATCATCAGAGCCCGAAGCTCGCATATTGGTCAACTGCTTCGACTTGCAGACATTTACAGTGATATCGTTGCTACGGGTGTGCTCGCCGATAACCTGTCCCATATAGACCTCCTCCATTGGCGAAATGAAGAATCGACCTCGATCCTGCAACTTATCGATCGAATAGGCGTATGCAGTACCTGTCTCGGATGCGATAATTGAGCCATTGGTACGCATATCGATATCGCCGACATACGGCTCGAAAGCACGCAAGCGGTGCGACATAATAGCCTCACCAGCGGTTGCTGTAAGCATATTCGAACGCAAGCCGATAATACCACGTGAAGGGATATCGAACTCGAGACGAGTACGGCCATTTGTAGACTCCATATTTGTGAGTGTACCCTTACGACGAGTAGTCAACTCGATAACTGTACCTGCATACTCCTCAGGGCAGTCTACGGTCATCTCCTCGATAGGCTCGCACTTGACGCCGTCAATCTCCTTGATGATAACCTTTGGCTGTCCTACCTGCAACTCGTAGCCCTCACGACGCATAGTCTCGACCAAAACAGAGAGATGCAACACACCTCGACCGAACACCACAAACGAGTCGGCATTCTGTCCCTGCTGAACACGGAGTGCAAGGTTGCGCTCCAACTCGCTATCGAGACGATCCTTGAGGTGGCGTGATGTCACGAACTTACCCTCACGACCGAAGAATGGCGAGTTATTGATAGTGAAGAGCATCGACATTGTAGGCTCGTCGATTTTGATTGGCGGAAGTGGCTCAGGATTCTCCGCATCGCATATTGTATCGCCAATCTCGAAACCTTCGATTCCGACCAAAGCACAAATCTCACCGCACTCAACCTTGTCGACCTTCTTCTTGCCGAGACCGTCGAATACCATCAAGTCCTTAATCTTGGTCTTTATCATTGTTGTACCGTCACGCTTTGCGAGGGTTACATTCTGACCATTTACGAGTGTACCACGAGTGAGCTTGCCCACAGCAATACGACCGATATACGACGAATACTCAAGCGATGTGACCAATAACTGAGGAGTACCCTCGGTGGTTGCAGGCTCAGGAATCTCGTCGATAATAGCGTCGAGCAACGGCACGATGCTATCGGTCTTCTCGTTCCACTTGTGCGACATCCAACCCTGCTTTGCCGAACCGTAAATAGTCTTATAATCAAGCTGTTCCTCGGTAGCATCGAGTGTAAACATAAGGTCGAAAACCTGCTCGTTCACAACCTCGGGGCGGCAGTTTGGCTTGTCAACCTTGTTGATTACTACAATCGGCTTCTTGCCGAGTGAGAGAGCCTTCTGCAACACGAAGCGAGTCTGGGGCATAGTACCCTCGAAGGCGTCAACCAAGAGCAACACTCCGTCGCACATATTCAAGACACGCTCCACCTCGCCACCGAAGTCGGCGTGGCCTGGGGTGTCGATAATGTTAATCTTGTAGTCCTTGTAGATTACCGATACGTTCTTCGAGAGGATGGTGATTCCACGCTCACGCTCGAGGTCGTTGTTATCGAGTACGAGGTCGCCCGTCTTTGACGGCTCACGAAGAAGATTGCCCGCCAAAATCATCTTGTCAACCAAAGTAGTTTTACCGTGGTCTACGTGGGCAATAATTGCAATATTGCGTAGTTTTTGCATACGATTGCGATGTTTTTACCTAAATAACGTGCAAAATTACGAATTTTAATCGGAAAATTACTACTTTTGTGTAACTAATCGTGCATAAATTTATGGCAAAGGTTATCGAAATTACCGACAAGAGTCGTGCTTACATAGGCAACGCAGCGGAGTTGCTCAACGAGTTATTGCCCGAAAAGCGTGTTATCGTGATATCTGACAGCAATATCGACCGCACTCACCACGACCTTATCTTGCCATACGAGCACATCTTCGTAGGACAGGGCGAGCAAGCAAAGAGTCTGACCACCTTGGATGAGATCTACCGCAAACTCATCGAGATGGGCGCCGACCGTTCGACCTTTATTCTCGGCATCGGCGGCGGCATCGTAACCGACATTGCGGGCTTTGTTGCCTCGACCTATATGCGTGGTGTGGAGTTCGGCTTCGTCACCACCACCCTACTCGGAGCTGTAGATGCGTCGATTGGCGGAAAGAATGGCGTAAACATTGGCGGTTTCAAGAATATGGTCGGCACATTCTCGCAACCGAGATTTGTAATTTGCGATGTGTCGCTCCTGCACACCCTGCCCGTAAGAGAGTTTCGTGCAGGTTTGGCAGAGGTTATCAAGACTGCGATATTGGGCGACGCCGAGTTGTTTAACATCTTGGAGCAGAGCTCATTCGAGCAGTTGCGCCAAGACAACACTTTGCTCCAGAATGTTATCGCTCGCTCGGCTCAAGTGAAGGCTTCGGTCGTGGCCGAAGATGAGCGAGAGGGAGGTCGTCGTCGCATTCTTAACCTCGGTCACACATTGGCTCACGCCATCGAAAAATGCACCTCAAAACTATCGCACGGCGAGGCCGTAGCGACAGGTCTTCACCACATAACAAACTCGGCTCGTTCGCTCAACTTGATATCGCAGAGCGATGCCGAGCGCATACTCTCACTCTTATCGAAGTATGGTTTCGACACTACCCTACCCGTTGAGCGCCGACAACTGCTCGATGCCATAAAGGGTGACAAGAAGCGCAAGGGCAATGCCCTGCACCTTATCATCCCGACCGCAGTAGGTGCTGTCGAGGATAGATTGGTATCGTTCGAGGAGTTAGACTCTATACTCTAAAACTTGAGAGCATCGAGGCGAGACTGCACATCGCCGAGTGGGTCTTGCGGGATATTGAGCGACTTATTACGACGCTGCTGACCACCGAGACTGCGCAGATTGTAGGTAAATTTCACGAGATAGGTACGTCCCAACACCGTATTGTAGCGCAACTGCGAGTAGTTGGCTATCACATAGCGACCAAAAGAGGTATTCTGATTGAGCACATCATCCACGCACAACTCTACCTCGCCAAGACCATTCAAAACCTTCTTACCCACCGATATATTCCACAGCGTAAACATATCGTTGAAGTTGTGTGTGTAGACTATAAAGTGGGTGAAATTCAACGACGAGGTTATGGTAAATCCCAACGGCAACACCGCCTTTATATTACCTCGCAGGTAGTGCATAAAGTACTGATTATTAAAGTCAGAGAGGGTGCTATTGTTGTAGCTGTATGTGCCTCGCCAAGTGACTGTAAAGTCAACATTCTCCGAGATATTACTACCCAAAGTAACCTGTGCGTATGCGTTGGCGTTGTGCATCAACACATTCTCGCCTCGCACCGAGAAGCGACCATTCTCGTCGATGACAGGGATATTATTCTTATCCAAATAGTCTGTCGAGACAACCTCCATCGGGATATCCGAGTATGTTCCACCCAATACGAAGTTCAAGTTCGAACGCAGGTGCTTCAATGGCCAGCCCAATGATGTGCGAGCCTCGCACGACCAATAGCCGTCGAGATTGACCTGCTGCGAGAGCTGAATAGGGGTATATTTTGCGTAGTGGGTAGTACCATCAGGCAAGATATAGTCCAGGAGTTCGATCTTTCCAGGCTCGTAAACAATCTTTGTACCTATATAATCTTGTACGTAGTCCGCCTTAGCCATAACCATAAATGTGGTACCGAAGCGAGACGACACATTCGTATAGCGAATAAAGGCGTTATGCTCCTGTGAAGGCTTCAAGTCGGGATTACCAACCGAGAGGTACGACGAGTTATTTACATTATATTGGTCGTTCAAAGTCCAGATTCCAGGCACCTTCATCTTCGAGTTAAACGCCATACGAAGGCTGTGCTTGCTGCTTACAGCGACATTCACGGTGGCGTTATAGAGGAAGTTGTTGAACTTGCGTGAGACGGTCGGATTCTCCGCAGCCCACAAGTTTGTGGTTGTAAGTTCGGTATTGCGATAGCGCAAATTGACCGAGAACCAAGTCTTTCCCTTGCCATAGCGCATACCTCCACTCGCCTCGTGGAAGATATACAAGCCTTCGTACGAGGAGGAACTCTTTGGCTTTATCTTCTCCATCAGAGTCTCGTAAGTATCATCGGTCGTGTAGTTCAACACATCACGGTCTCGCATCTGATATTGGAAGTTATACGACAGATTGAGTGTCGTATAGCGACCAAGCTTCTCACGGAAGGTAGGATTGATACGGAAGGTAGTGGTGTTGTTGATATTATCGTTGTGCGAGTATGAGTATTTACGCTTCGAGTCGATT